>PKDJ01000315.1 GCA_002862545.1 Pseudomonadota bacterium | reverse complement strand
GTTCGGCGACGCCAATGGCTTCATGCGGACCTACCGCACGGTGACCGACCCGGTCCTGCCGACCGACATCTCGCGCGGCGACACGGTCTCGTTCACCGTGAACACCATCACGAACTACGCGGGTGAGTACGAGGTCACCGACATCTCGGACCTCGAGGTCACCGGCTCCGGGCAGCCCATCTACATGCTCGACGCCAACGCCATCGAGCTCGACTACGCCACCCACGGCCGGGCCAACATCTCGGTCTACGGCGAGGTGATGGCCAACACCGGCGAGTGCGGCAGCAGCATCTGCTACGACCTGCTCCTCTGGAACGGTCAGACGGTCAACTTCCGGGTGCTGGACTTCGTCGAGATCTTCGAGGGCGACTGCATCTGGTGGGCCGGCCCGCTGGGCAACTTCAGCGGACTGCAGCTCGACGCCAGCGAGCTCGACTGGTTCACCTTCTACTAGGGAGCCCTCATGGTGTTCCGACTGATCATCTCGGCAACTCTCCTCACGGGCTGCGCAGACACCGCGGAGCCCGAGGGGGCGTGGGACTGGTACGACGACCCTGTCGCTTACGACGTCCAAGAGACAGTCGCGTTCACCGACGTCCCCTACGACTTCACCGGCCCCACCCCGATCGCCGAGCTTCCCAGCCCTGACGAGCGGGAGACGATCTTCGCGCCCGATGATGCCCCGCCCGCCTGCGACAGCTGGACGGTGAGCGACGGCCTCCCAGCCGAGATCGAGGGAATCGTCACCGTGCACCCTCGGTTCTACTACAAGTCCCAGGGGTGTCTGCCCGCCGAGAACGACGACGATCTCGACGCCGACGAGAAGTACTACGGGTCCTACTTCATCGAGGACGCCTCCGGCGGCGTGTTCGTGCTCGGAGACTCCAAGGTCGCCCACTTCGACATGGGAGACCGCGTGCGCATGCGGGTCCGAGCGGTTCGCGATGCCTTCGGCGTCGACGCCGTCGCCGCCCACGACATCATCGAGGTGATCCGAGGCCCCGAGCCCATCGCCTACGCCCTGCAGACCGAGCGCTTCGGCACCGACGACATCAGCGAGGTGCGACGCGTCACGGGCACGGTGCGCGACGAGATCGGCACCTTCGGCGACTTCAACATCGAGACAGACGACGGCTCCACCTACGCCGTCGGAGTCGACGCCGAGCTGGCCCGCCGCGGCGCCTACTGGCCCCCGGGCACCCGCCTGCAGGTGACCGGCCCGGTGTTCTTCAGCTACGGCTCCTACTCCATCGTCGTCATGAAGCTCGGCCAGGTCGAGGTTCTCGCAGAACCCTAGACCGCCAGCACGTCTGACCCCTTCATCAAGTTCATCTCCACACACCTGACGGCTCCGCGACGGACCATCAGTGGCGTCAACGCCAGGAGGCTCTGTGATCCGGCTCCCCCTCACCGCACTGGCGCTGCTGCTGCCCGTCACCGCTCTCGCCCAGGACCGACGCGACCTCGAGTACCGCGAGGTCGAGCTCGACGAGGAGGCGGACGACGCCCTCCAGGTCGGCGGCCGCTTCGAGTCGGCCTGGTACGAGTACAACAACCTCGACTTTCGCCCTCTCGACGAGTCGGGAGACCAGGCGATCCTCGATTCCGACGACCGAGGGGCCTTCGCCTTCACCGGCCTCGGCATCGACATCGGGTACCAGATCGAGGACAACCTCCGCCTCGTCGTCGCCGGCAGCCACCGCGGTCTCTGGGGCAACGACCAGTTCGGCAACACCAACGCCTTCGGCGGGTGGATCTACTTCAACGCCGCCTACCTCGACATCGGGATTGGGCAGGGCGACAAGAGGCCGAACGTCCGCGTGGGCCGGCAGTTCTACCAGATCGGCGGCCTCGGTGGCGCCCCGGACTACGTGCTGGCTGACGTGCTCGACATGGTTCGGGTCGACGTTCCGCTCGGCGACTTCGGCAACCTGATCGTCATCCCGGCCAACGTCTTCACGGCCGCCGCCGACAACGACGGCGCCAACTTCGTCTCCTACATCGGCCAGTCCGACATCCAGACGTTCAACTTCCGGGGCGACACCCTCACACGGCGTCATGGCGCCGTGCTCGAGGCCAACGCCCTCGGCCCCGTCGAGGCCAAGGCCTACGCCTTCTACAGCGACATCGGTGCAGCCGGCACCGGCGCCGACATCACCTACGACGGCCTGATCGGGAACTTCAGCGACAACGACTGGGTGATGAACTACGGCGTGCGCGCGCAGGCCACCTTCGGGCCGGTTCAGCCCTACTTCCACTTCGACGGGTCAGGTGGAATCGACCGCAAGGAGAAGGTCGCACAGGACGTGAACTGCAGCGGCTTTGCCTGGGGCGCGGGCGTCACCGTCGACACCACGATGGACGACGAGAACGACTCCGGCCTGAAGGCGCGGGTGTCCTACTTCGACGCCTTCGGACCGGCCTACACGGACGACGGGCTCCTCTTCAGCCATGGCTACGTCGGGATGAAGGCCCAGCAGACCGGTGGCCTGCTCTTCAACCGCTTCCTCGGCTTTCACCCCACGGCCTACGTCAGCCGCATGGGCATCACCGACAACCCGCAGGACAGCAGCCGCAAGTCCGGAACCCGCGAGCTCCATGCCGAGGTCGGGGCCGAGTTCCCCGGCGCGATGTGGGTCCGCGGCAGCTGGTGGATGCTCCAAGACACGGGTGTCTCCGAGGTCAACTTCGGCAAGCTGGACCAGATCACCCCACCCTTCGGCTATGCCCGCGCCGAGTTCGCAGCAGAGCAGCGCCTCGGCCGGACGCTCGGACACGAGCTGAACCTCGACATCGGCGCTCACGCGATGGAGCACCTCGATCTGTTCCTGAACACGGCGATGATCGTCGGCACAGACTTCTACGGCACCGAGATCGCCCGCGTCGCAGGCTCCGCCCTGGGCGCGAAGGACCCGGCGATGCCCTGGGCCATCGCAGGCGGCACGCGGGTGCGGTTCTGATGCGCTGCCTCCTGCCAGCACTGCTCCTGGTCGCCTGCAATGGCGACCCGGGCGAGACGACGCAGACGGTCGGCTACCGTGATGGTCTCGACGGCGGACCCAACTCCGGCGAGCGAGGAAACCTGAACATCAGCGAGATCCTCTGGGCCGGCTCCGTTCGCAACGACGGCACCTGGGACCGCAAGGACCAGTTCATCGAGATTCGCAACGAGGGCAACCGGCCGATGAACCTCTCCGGCTGGTTTGTCGAGCTCGATGGCGCGGCCGAGCGTGTCTGGCGCATTCCCGAGATGGACTTCGAGCTCGATCCGAGCCAGCACATGTTCATCGCCACGAAGTCGACCGGCTGCTTCCCGGAGCCCGACCTCGTGCTCCCCGGCCTCGAGATCCCCTTCGGCGACCCCTTCCGGCTCACGCTCCGAGATGCTGACGAGCGGATGATCGAGCCAGCTGGCAGCACCGAGCACCCGCCCTACGCCGGCGGCTACGACACGGTGAAGGCACGGTCGATGGAGAAGATCCAGCTCATGTTCGGCGGACGCGGCAGCGACCCCCACTCGTGGCACTACTACACGCCGGCCGAGGTCGACATCCCCAACAACGACAAGGTCGCCGTGAACTGTCGCGAGAACACGCTGGCGTCTCCAGGACGCCCCAACTCGCCAGACTACTCGGGTGCCTACGCCGCAGGGAGCTTCGAATGATGCGCTCACTCCCTCTCCTGCTGCTGACCGTGGCCTGCGCCGAGCCGAAGATGGGCGATTCGTTTCATGCGCTCGAGGTCTTTGTCGAGGAAGACGCAGACGGCGCCACCGACAAGCTCGTCCGGTTGGTCGACCGTGCCCGCGACACCCTGCACATCGGACTGCCCTACGGCCAGGACACCGTGCTGGCGGAGGCGATCGTCGATGCCCACGACCGCGGCGTCCTCGTCGAGGTCGTCACCGATGTCGATCTGGCCACCGACCCCGTCGTCGATCCGGCGATCGCCGCCGTGATCGCTGCGGGTGTCCCCACGACGCTCGCCGATGGCGAGGTCTCGTACTTCGACTTCGCCCTGAACATCGACGTGTCCTGGCGCTCACGCGAGACACTGATGAGCCACGGCTACGTGATCTCCGACACCACCGAGGCGCTCGTCGGCACCCACGTCGGCCACGTCGGGGTGGGCGAGCGCGTGCTCGTGGGGCTTCAAGGTGAGCCCATCCTCGAGGATCTGCTCAGCGAGCACAACCAGGTCTTCGGCGGGGCAGATGCCACCTCGCCGACCGCCTACGACGGCATGGCGAAGTCCATCGCCGACTTCCGCTGGAACTACCCGACGCGCACCGACGTGATGCTCGAGATGTGGTTCAGCCCACAGGAGCGCACGACGAAGCGGGTCATCGACGCCGTCTATGGTGCACGGTCCTCGATCCGCGTGCTGACCGACGAGATGACCAATGACGGCCTCGCCTACGCCCTGCAGGAGAAGGCGGCGTCTGGCTTCGAGGTCGAGGTGATCGTCGGGCCACGCTTCGGCCTCACCTCCGACGACCTCGCCGACGCCCTGCGCTTCGAGACCCCGGACGTTCGTAAGCGCCGCGTTCCCGACGATGTGCCCGTGATCCCCACGCTGGTGCTGGTCGACTTCGACACCGATCAGAACGAGGCCCGCGCACACCTCCTCTCCCATGACCTGTACTCGGCGAAGCGCATCGACGGATTCCAACGGACCGTCGTGAACGATCAGCTCATCGACGGTAGCCTGCTCGTCCTCCGGGACGCCGACACCCCCTCGGTCGAGCTGCAGGCCCTCGCCGATGTGTACCGACGCTACGAAGCCCTCTCGGAGGCCCTGTGATGCGGTTCCTCCCGTTCCTGCTGCTCGCCTGCAACCCCGCTCCGAGCAAGCCCGACCTCGACGGTACCCGCGGCGGTCGCGTCGACGTCTACTTCAACGACCCGGGCAGCCGGCTCGAGAACATCTGGCGCCCCGACGTGCTCTCCGTGATGGTCGACATGATCGACAACACGAAGGTCTCACTGGACTTCGCCGTGATGGGCTTCTCCCACCCGGCCGTGGTCGACGCCATCATTCGCGCCCACGACCGCGGCGTGGTCGTCCGCATGGTCGGTGATGCAGGGCACCTGTACGCCTCGGGCTACCGAGCGATGTACGAGCGCCACATTCCCATCGTGAACGGCAACCTCACCCACATCATGCACGACAAGTTCATGATCGTGGACGACCGGTTCGTGTTCGCGGGCACGGCCAACTGGACGCCGACGGACCTCGAGCACAACTCGAACAACTTCTTCGTGATCGACAATCCCTACGTCGCCCAGGACTTCCAGGACGAGTTCGATCAGATGTTCGGGGGCGCCTTCGGCCACCAGAAGGTGGAGATCGACAACGGTCGTTCCTACACGATCGGCGACACCGAGGTCGAGATCTGGTTCTCTCCCAACGAAGACGCGATGGGCCGCATCATCGAGCTCGTCGACGGTGCCGAGGAGAGCATCCGGTTCACCATCTTCGCCTTCACGAAGGACCAGGTGGGCTCGGCCTTCATCCGCAAGCTCGAGGAGTTCCGCGAGAAGGACCTGGCCGAGGGCACCGATCCGGAGGACCCTGACTTCCGCAAGCGGCGCAGCGTCGCAGGGATGATCGATCAGTCCCAGCTGCACTCGAACGGGCAGTACCACGAGGTCTTCCGTCTGCTCGGTGCCGGCGCTGACCTGCGCATGGACGGCATCGACAGCAGCAAGCAGCCTGGTGACTACCAGGCAGGCGGTGGACGCCTCCACAGCAAGACGATGGTGATCGACGCCTTCGGCGAGAACCCGGTGGTGATCAGCGGCTCGTTCAACTGGTCCGCCTCCGCGACCCTGTCCAACGACGAGTACCTGGCGGTCTTCCACGGAAAGCGCGTCGCACAGCTCTTCGACGAGTACTTCGAGAGCCTGTGGGAGAACGGGCGCCGCATGGGCAACGAGTGGATCGGCGAGAGCGGCCTGGAGCCCGGTGACATCACGATCAACGAGGTGATGTGGTACGGCGCTCACCCGAACGACGTCGACGGCTTCGACGAGTTCATCGAGCTCAAGAACAACACCGACCGCGACATCTCGCTCGACCTGTGGTCCATCGCCAACGCCGACGACTTTGTGGTCGGCCTACCGCCCGGAAGCACCATCCCGGCCGGCGGCACCTTCTCCATCGTCGACCACACCATCGAGGCCTACGTCGACGGTGCGCCGCAGGACGAGAACACCGCCTTCCTCACCGGCGACCTGGTGGTCAACGCCTTCAACGACAACCGGCAGGCGCGTCTGTACCTGAAGGACACGGCCCTGGAGCTGTTCCTGAAGGACCCCGACAACAACGTCATGGACGTGGCCGGCGACGGCGGCCCTCCCTTCGCAGGCGGGCCCGACGGGGACGTCATTCGGTCCATGGAGCGGATTCCCGGCACCGTGAACGGGGATCTTCCCGGCGCCTGGCGGATGTGCACCGCGCCCGAGGGCGGCACGAACGTCAACCCCGACTACCGCGACCTCATCCGGGCCACGCCGGGTGAGGAGAACAGCACGGTCGAGTAGACCCCCTGTCGCGCGACCTGCGCGTCAGGTGAGCCGCTCCTTGAAGAAGGCGATCACCCGGTCTCGTGCCGCCAGCGTGGGATGATCGGGTGCGTGGCGCAGGTCTTCAGTAACGACGCTGTGTGGCCCCAGCGGGTGCTCGGCATCCGACACCGACTCCGAGGGCACAAGGTGCGGCTCGAAGCCATCTCCAAGCTCGGTGCGGAGCGTCTCGAAGCGTGCGGCCGGTGACAGCCGATCGTCGGTGAAGCGGAGTCCGAGCACACACAGCCCCTCCTCCCGGGTCCGACGCTTCAGTGCGTCGAGCTCCTCAGGTGAGACGTGGAGGGCGGCATTGTGAGAGGGGGTGACGCCGAAGGGGAGCGACGGCTGCGAGAGCACCGGCGCCATGAGGGCCGGCTCGAGGACCATCGAGAGCGCGAAGTTCCCCGTGAGACACATGCCGATCGCCCCCACTCCCGTCCCTCCGCACTCCGGGTGAGCCTGCCGGGCGAGTGCACGCAGCCAGTTCGTGACGGGACTCGAGCGATGGCGAGCCAGGACGTGGAACTCACGTGAGATGCAGGCGCGGACGATGCTGCCCACGGCATAGGCCAGAGTCGGCGCCTTCCCCGGTGTGCCGAACAGGCTGGGCATGAACACGGTGAAGCCCGCCTCCTCGACCCACCGCGCGAAGCGGGCGACGCGCGGGGTGATCCCGGGGACCTCGTGAATCACGATGACGGCCGGGCCGCTGCCCTTGCGGTACACGGGGTGCGTGATGCCGTCGTGCGAGAAGTCCGAGAGCGAGAAGTCATCCAGGGAATCGATGGGTCACCCCGACAGATACGCCCTCGTCACGTCGATGACCTCCTCCGTCCAGCCCGTGTCCGCCTCGAACCCGATCACAAAGGACACATCCGAGCCTTCTTCGCCGGTCATCACGGAGACAAACTCGTCAGCCGAGAGCTCGGAGGTCGCAACGCCGTCCACCTCGAGGATCAGGTCACCGGTCTCGAGGCCCGCGCCGTAGGCGGGCGAGCCGGGAACCACCTCGACCACCCTGACGCCATCGGCGGTCGGCCTGAAGCGCACTCCGATGCCTCCCGTCCGGTACCTGGGCATGGGCAGGTCGACATCCATCGTGTCGCCCGCGTCGAGCGCCACCGCGACCTCGTCTCCGTAGACCATGAGCGCGCCGTCGTAGCGCACCCCCCGGACGACGCAGAGGCCGGGCTCAACCTCGACCACCACCATGCTGGGCCCGCGCTCGAGCACACCGACGACCCGACAGTCCGTCGGGTAGGGCACTCCGCGACCCTCGACCCGAAGCTCGAGCACGGCTGTCGACGGAGTGCTTCCGGTGTCCCGAAGCAGCTCGGGCGGCGGCGCCGGTCGTGGCTGGGAGCGCGGCCTCGGCCCGGCGCTTCGCGAGCGTGCCTCGACCACGGGAACAGCCTCTGACGACGGGAGCGTCGACACACGCGGAGCCTCCGGAACCTCGACGCGCAGCGACGCCAGCAACCCGAGCGCAACAAGCACGCAGGCCAGCGCGATGATTCGAACCGGCCACGATGGGTTGCGTCCAGCCATGTGGCCCTGTACCCGTGAATGCTCACCCGTCCAACCAGGGGCACCGGGTTGAAGACCATCAGTGACCCGGAGATCTTGTCCGGCTACCTCACCGACGCCTCCAACGTGCCCGGGCACGCCGAGGTCCTCGTGCGCCCCACCTCGGCCGCCGAGGTCGCCGAGGTGCTGACGCACTGCAGGGCGAGGGGCATTCCGCTGACCGTGACGGCCGCGCGTACCTCCACCACGGCGGCAGCTGTGCCACAGGGCGGCTGGCTGATGAGCATGGAGCGGCTCACGTCCATCGAGTCCATCGGACACGACCGGGCCACGGCCGGGGCCGGCATCCTGCTCGGCGAGCTCCAGAGCGCTGTCGAGGCCGAGGGTCGCCTCTTCCCGCCCGATCCGACGAGCCGGCACGACTGCACGCTCGGCGGTGCCATCGCCTGCAACGCCTCCGGCGCCCGCTCCTTCCGCTTCGGTCCGACACGGCCATGGATCGAAGGCCTTCAGGTCGTCCTCACCGACGGACGGATCCTCGACATCGGACCTGAAGATCCCGTTCCCTCCGACTGGCCCGCACCGCAGTGGATTGAGCCCACTGTGAAGACGGCAGCCGGCTACGCGCCGCCACGTCGCCTGCTCGATGTGTTCATCGGGTCTGAGGGCACGCTGGGTGTGATCACCAAGGCGACCGTTCGACTGACCGACGCTCCCTCCGAGGTGATGGGGATCATCGCCTGGTTCCCCGATCGCCCCACCGCCGTCGGCTTCATGCGCAACGTGCGCGCGTCCGCACGTGCGGACCGCCGCGGTGTCGTCTCCCCGCAGTGCATCGAGTACCTCGACCACCACTGCCTGGCGCTCGCCCGCGAGCGGGGGCTCGACGTTCCCGAAGAGGCTCGCTGCGCCTTGTTCTGCGAGCAGGTGCTCGAGCCGGAGCACGGCGAGGAGGCCCACCTCGACGCCTGGTGGGAGGCCCTCGAGGCCGGCGGTGCACTCGCCGACGACACCCTCGCAACGACCGACACCGACGGTCGCGAGCGCCTCTACGCCCTGCGTCACGCGGTGCCCGCAGGCATCAACGAGCGCGTCGTCCGCAATCGCATGCGCAAGGTCGGCACCGATCTCGCCGTGCCCGACGCGGCCCTCGACGCCATGATGGACCTCTACGAGGCTGCTCCGATCGACCACGTGCTGTTTGGCCACCTCGGAGACAACCACCTCCACCTCAACCTGCTGCCGACAAGCGCCGACGAGCTGGAGGTCGCCAAGGCCTTCTACGACGACCTTGCCCGCCAGGCGGTCGCTCTCGGCGGCACCGTCTCGGCCGAGCATGGCATCGGCAAGCTCAAGCGCGCTCACCTCGGCTGGATGGTCGGGGACGAGGTCCTCGCGAGCTTCCGGTCCCTCAAGGAGCACCTGGACCCGACCTGGGTGCTCGGACGCGGCAACGTGCTGTCCTTTCCAGGTCCCGGCTCCACCGGACTGTAAGATGCGCGCGCGTGCCTCGTTGGAGCGGTGAGTGACGCAGGGAGCCAGCCAGCGCCGGAGCGACCTCGTCCCTCTCGAGGAGGAACGTGCCGTGATCGTGCGCCTGCAGCAGGGAGACCGCGCCGCCTTTGCGACCCTGTACGGGTGGTACGGCGACCTGATCTACCGACAGGCCATCCTCCCTCGACTGCCCAACCGAGAGCTTGCAGAGGACTGTCTGCGAGACACCTTCCGCACGGCGCTCGAGAAGATCGGCAGCTTCGTGCCCGAGAGCCGCAGCATCTTCTTCTGGCTACGGCGCATCGCCGTCAACAAGGCCATCGACGTCCACCGCCGCACCAAGCGCGATCGCGATCTCGCCGAGGCGGTGAAGGCCGAGCCGGTTGCACCGGGAGCCCACTCCCGCCGCCCAGACCGCGGACTCGAGGTCGAGGACACCCGCCGCATGGTGGAGACCTCGCTCTCCCGCATGAACGACCGCTACGCCACCGCCCTCCGCCTGCGCCTCATCGAGGACCGCCCCCGAGAGGAGTGTGCCGAGCTCCTGGGCGTCAAGACCGGCAACTTCGACGTGATCCTGCACCGCGCTGCCAAGGCGTTCCGTAAGGTATGGCCACCATGACCACGAGAGAGGAAGACCGCGCCCGCGCGCTCGCGGAGTGGCTCGACGACCCCTCCTCCGGTCCCCCGCCGGAGCTGGAGCCGGACGTCGTGGAGGGAATCAGTGGGCTTCGGCCCGACCTGGCCCCCCCACCTCGCGTCACGGCAGAGTCCATACTCGCCGGCGTGACCTCCGGCCCGCTCGCGGTGCCGTCCTCAGCCACAGCACCGCCGACGACCGTCGACGCACCACCCGCCAACAGCCCGAGGCGCTGGTGGCGTGCGGTGGGCGGCGCTGGCGGCGTCGGCTTGGTGCTCGCCGTCGCTGCGACCTTCCTGCTCGTCGTCCTGCCCCAGGCGCACCTCAGCAGCAGCCCCGACGCCTCTCCCGCGCTGGAGGCCGAGCCGGCCGCCCAGGCCCCGACGACTAAGAAGCAGGAGCAGGCCGACACCGACGCACCGGCCGCCCAGCCCCTGCGCAGCCCAGAACCTTCGGTCCGGCCCCGGCCAGCACCCGCAGCGCCGCCTGAGATCTCAGCCCCACCCCCACCGGCGGAGCTGGCGAAGAGCGGTGCCGCACCCACACCCGCTCGGGCGGCGCCTGCAGCGAAGCTCGACGAGGATGGACTCGTGGGGGGCGTGCTCGGAGGCGAAGCAGCCCCGGTCGGTCAGAGTGGGCTCTCCCTGGTCGCTGACGCGGGGGTCGTCGACGACGCGCTCGAAGAGGTGGACGCGCTCGACGCCGTGGCCGACCTCGGCGACGAGGACGAGGAACTGGCGGCCGAGCCACCGCGCTTCGACATGGACGACGCCCTGCCCATGCCCTCTGCGACACGAGGGGCCTTCGCCGAGGCAGCGCCCGCAGCGCGAAGCGAGAAGCCGCGCAAGGAGCGGGCGAGGCGCCCCAGCAAGCAAGCCGCCGAGGAGCCCGTCCCGTCACCGAGCGAGGCTGCACCCCTCGGTCTCGACGCTCTTCGTGCGACCGCACTCCCGACCTCTCCCGGCGGCGGCACGCCCGCTGGCCTCGACCCCGCGGTGCTTGGAGCCGACGCAGAGGCCAGGGCTCGCGCCGCAGAGGCGGCAGCGCGTGGTGAGCTGGCCTCCGCCGGCGACATCCTCTCTGGTCGCGTCGTGCCTCCAGCCGCACTCGGGCAAGCGCGCGCCGTCGAGGCCGCCCGACACTACCTCGCTGCCGGCGACCCACGCGCCGCCTCCGCCGTCGCCCAAGTCGGGCTCGCCCTCGGCGCGGCTCCGAGCGCCGATCGCGCATGGCTGCTGATTCTGCACGGCGATGCCCTGCGGCAGCTAGGCGACTCTGACGGCGCCGCCACAGCGTACAGGGCAGCGGCCGTCGCGCGCTGATACAACGGAAGCCATGCCCTTCTCTCCGTCCATCGCACGCCTGGCTGCCCGTGCCATCAAGGGCACCCAGGCGACGGATCGCGCCCGGCGGCTCCACTACGCCGATGCTGGACACGGCTATGATCGCTTTGGCCTGCATCCCGACTTCATCGCACTCGGCGATGCTCTCGCCTCGCCACTGTACGAGAAGTACTTCCGGGTGAAGTCGTACGGCGCCGAGAACATCCCGACCACCGGCTCCGCCGTGCTCGCGGCCAATCACAGCGGCACGCTCCCGATGGACGGCGCGATGGTCTACGCCGACGTGTTTCGGCAGACCGATCCGCCTCGCGCACCACGCCCCGTCGCCGACTACTTCGTGACGACGCTGCCCGTGGTCAGCACCATCTTCGCCCGCTGCGGCGTGGTCGGCGGCTCCCGTGGCAACGCCAGAGCACTCCTCGAGGCCGGCGAGATGCTGCTCATCTTCCCGGAGGGAACACCCGGAATCGGGAAGCCCTTCTCGGAACGATACAAGCTACAGGATTGGCGAAAAGGTCACGCAGAGCTCGCCATTCGGCACCAAGCACCCGTGGTTCCCGTCGCGGTCGTCGGTGCCGAAGAGCAGATGCCCCAGCTGGCCCGAATCCCGCTTCCCATCGGCGCTGTACCCTACCTTCCGGTCCCAGCAGTGCTGTTTCCGCTGCCAGTGCGCTACCACATTCACTACGGCGAGCCGCTGCCCTTCCACGAAGACTACACGCAGTCCGATGCCGACGATCCTGCTGTGGTGGCCGAGGCCGCGGCGCGTGTGAAGACCGCCGTCCAGCGCCTGCTCGACCGCGGTCTGCAGATGCGCGAGGGGATCTTCCGATGATCTCCGTCCTCGTCACAGGCGTCACGACGCCGATCGGAGAGCGCCTGGTGCGCAGCCTCGTGGCCGACACGCGGGTGGCACATGTCCTCGCCGTCGCGCTCGAGCCGCAGGAACAGGCCCTCCCCTTCGCCCAAGGCAATCGGCTCACCTACCTCTCGGTCGATCTCACCCGCACGCGGCGCGTCCACGAACTGCTCTTCGGACCAGCCCGCGACCTCGGTGTCGAGGTGGTGGTGCACCTGTCGACCCACCGCGACCCGCACAAGCGGGGTCGACGTGTCCACATGGCGAACGTGGAGGCTCTGCGCTCCATCCTCGACCTGTCTCACCGACACCCGACCATCCGGCGCGTCGTCGTCAGGAGCTTCGGTGTGGTCTACCGCGTGAGCATGGAGCTGCCGGTGCTCGTCACCGAGGACCATCCTCTGAACCTTGGGGGGCGGGCGCCGCAGTACGTGCGCGACCGCGTAGAGGCCGATCTCACAGCCTGCGCCCGCATGGGGCTGACGGATGCCGAGATCGTCGTGCTCCGCTGCGCTGAGGCCCTCGGGCCCGGCAATGGCTCGCAGCTCTTCGACTACCTCGATGCCCCGGTCGCCTTCCGCCCCGGCGGCTTCGACCCGATGGTGAACGTCGCGACGGTCGCCGACATCGTTCGAGGCCTCGAGCTGGCCACCCATGGGAGCGGCGAGGGCGTCTTCAACATCCCTGGCTGGGACACCCTGCCCCTCTCCGCGTGCCTCCGAAAGTGGGGAACCTCCTCGATTCCGTTGCCCGGATCGGTCATCCAGCGCCTGTACAACCTGCGCCACTTGACCACGGGATCCGAGTTCGAGTACGGACTGAACCACCAGCGCATGCACTACGGGCTGGTCCTCGACGGCAGCCGAGCACGCGACGTCCTGGGCTATAGTCCGGAGAATCCCGTGGACTGGCCGGTCGGTGGTCCCGCACGACGCGACCCCGACGCAATTCGCCATGCGCGCTGACGTAGGACGAGCGATGACGACGCTCCTGGTCACCATGCTCAGCCAAGCCGCTTGGGCGGGCGGAGGCGGACACGACGCCGCTGCCGACGCGAGCGACCAGATGGGTCTACTGCTGGCTCTGCTGGCCATCGTCGGCGTCGCCTACCTGACTGCACATGCTGCAGCCGAGTGGCTCCAGCGCCGCTTCCTCGTGCTGACGGGCGCCGAGTACGTCTTCCTCGGGCTGCTCCTCGGCCCTCACGTGCTGCCCCAGGTCCACGTCCTCGACGACCTCACCCGCCTCGCCCCCATCGTGGCCTTCGCTGCAGGCTGGCATGGCCTGCTCGCCGGCGCCCAGCTCGAGCTGCGCTCGCTGACCCGCTGGGATCCCCGGAGCGCCCGCCTGGCCATCGTCGGAAACCTGGTCGCCGGTCTCGCGGTCGCTCTGCCCGCATGGTGGATGTTCCGCTCGGGCTGGCTCCTCCCTCCCGCCACTCCGGAGGACGCCCTCCTCGGAGCCGGCTTCCTGGGCAGTGCCGCCGCTGCCGGCTCCACGGCGGCCGTCGAGCTTCTCACTGTGCGCTACCCCAACCTTCGACAGGGCACGACGCAGCTCTTGAAGCGAGCCGCACACCAGTCCGACATCCTCGCCATTGCCGTCTTCGGCGTGCTGTTCTGCATCGTGCACAGGGGCACGACGAGCCTGGACTACCAGCCGGGTACATCCGACTGGATCCTCCTCACGGTGGGGCTGGGTCTCGCCCTCGGCGTTCTCTTCGCGCTCTTCCTCGGCCGAGACGAGGACGACAACACCCGCTTCCTGGCGCTGGTCGGCATCATTGTGTTCGCGTCGGGAGCGGCCTTCTTCGTCGATCTCTCGGCGCTGCTGATCAACCTGCTGCTCGGCTTCGTGCTGGCGAACACCCGTCAGGGCGCCGGCCTCTTCGATGCCCTGCAGGGCACGGCGAGGCCGGTCCGATTGATCTTGATGACCTTTGCTGGGGCGCTGTGGCAGCCGATCGACCCGATCGCCGGCGCGGTCGTCGTCCTCGGCGCCCTCGTGCTTCGAGCGCTGGGCCTCCTCGTCGGCGGCTGGCTCGCGACCCGTGGGACTGAGCTCCGTGCCGATACCTTCCGCGGCATGCTCGCCCAGGGTGAGGTGGCGCTCGCCATCGCCCTGTCCTTCCGCCTCGTGTACGAGGGGCCGGCCATCGACCTCGCCTACACCGCCATCCTCGTGTCCGTGGTCGTCAACGAGCTGCTCGGGCCCTGGGCCCTGCGCGGGCTCCTCGCCGACGCGCGAGAGCTCGAGGACGAGCGGGTGATCGTCACACCAGGTGTCAGCTGATGTACGTCGTCATCATCGGGATGGGGCAGGTCGGACGCCACGTCGTCCGCACGCTCGAGTGGGAGCGCCACGACATCGTCATCATCGATCGCGACCCTGTGGCCATCCGACAGGTGGAAGAACAGCACGACGTCATGACCCTGCAGGGCTACGGCGCGAGCCAGGCCATCCTCGACAAGGCACGCGTGGGCGACGCCGATCTCGTGGTCGCCTGCACCAACCACGACGAGGTGAACCTGCTCGCAGCACTGGCGTCTCGACGCATGGGCGCCCGACGCGTGATCGCCCGGGTGCAGGGCAACGAGTGGGCCGGCACCGACGATGGAGCAGGCGTGCACTACGGCCTGCTCGGCGTGGATGTCGTCTTCAATCCACGCGTCCTCCTCGCCCAGGAGCTCGCCAAGATCGCCCAGTCTCATGGCGCGCTGGAGGTGATCGACGTCGCCAACAGCCGGATCGAGGTCGTGCAGATGGAGCTCGGCACCTCCAGCCGAATGCTGCAGCGCACCCTGAAGAATCTCGGACTCCCGCGGGGCGTGCTCATCGGCGCGATCGTGCGGGACGGTGAGCTGCGAGTCCCCGGCGGCGGCGACGTCCTCCGGCCACAGGACCGCATCTACCTCGTCGGCACTCCGGACACGATGCTGCAGGCAGAGGACCTCTTCACGACGAGCCGCGAGGCACGACGCGTGTGCATCCTCGGCGGTGGCGTCGTCGGCGAGGCGCTGGCCCGGATGCTCCGCAGGACCGACACCGAGGTGATGCTGATCGAGCGCGACCGTGCACGTGCCGAGGCGCTCGCGGCCTCTCTCGCGCACGTCACGGTCGTCCACGGGGACGGCACCGACCTGAGCCTCCTCGAGGAAGAGGGCGTCGGGAGCTACGACCTGCTCGCCGCCGTGAGCCACGAGGACGAGGTCAACCTGATGGCGGGCCTGCTCGCCAAGCGTCAGGGAGTCGGTCGCGTCGCCACACTCGTGCACCGACCCGACTACCTCGACATCTACCGCCAGCTCGGCGTGGATGTCGCCCTGTCACCCCGCATCGTTGCCTCGGATCACATCCTCCGCTTCTGTCGGCAGAAGGAGCTTCAGAGCCTCACGCTCCTCGAGGAAGGCAAGGCCGAGATCCTCGAGATCATCGCCCACCCGGATGCGCGCGTGGTCGGCGTGCCCGTTCGTCAGATGGGCGTGCCACGCGGCGCACTGCTCTGTGCGCTGATTCGCGAGGACGACGTGGTCATCCCGAGCGGCAACGACACCATCGTCGCCGGCGACACCGTGGTCGTCCTCACGACTCCGGAGGCGCGCCCCGCCGTCGCGCGGATGTTCCGAAAGAGGTCGCTCTGAGGCCCGCCCGCCCCATGCATCGCGCGGTCGCTCGACCCGTCGGTGCCGTCGTCGTGGGATGTGCTGCTGGCATGCTCCTCTGTGCCTTGGTGGGCTTCGCCTTCGAGATCCTGGAGTACCGGCGGGAGGTTGATGCAGGCGCGGCGGCTGCCATGGGGATCTCCGGGCTCCTCACGGCGGCGCTCGGTGGCGGGCTCATGGCCTGGGGTCGGGCCGCGACAAGGGCCCTGAGTCGTCGCGAGGCGGTCGTCGCCGTCACCGCCATCTGGGTCGCCGTGAGCCTGGTCGGAGCCATGCCATTCGTGTTCGATGCAGGCTTTTCCCCCGTCGACGGCCTGTTCGAGGCGGCCAGCGGCTTCACGACGACCGGTGCCACGATGGTGGACGACATCGAGGGGCAGCTGTCTCGCACGCTGCTGCTGTGGCGATCGCTGATGCAGTGGCTGGGCGGCATGGGCATCGTCGTGCTCTTCGTCGCCATCTTCCCGAACCTCGGCGTGAGCGGAAAGCGCCTCTTTCGGAGTGAGGTTCCTGGGGTCACGGCCGACGGCCTGCGCCCTCGGATCACCGAGACTTCGGTGGCCCTCTGGCAGCTCTACCTCGGCTTCACCGCGCTGGAGACGGTGGTCCTCTGGGGGCTCGGCATGAGTCCCTTCGAGTCACTCTGCCACGCGATGACGACGATGAGCACCGGAGGTTTCTCGACGCGAAACGCCTCGATTGCGGCCTTCGACGCGCCGGCCATCGAGTATGTGATCAGCGTGTTCATGCTCATCGCAGGCGTGAACTTCGGGCTGTACTACGGCGCACTCCGGTCGCGCCGCGCCGGTGTGCTCCTGCGCAGCTCCGAGTTCCGGGTCTACGCCGTCCTGTCCGTCCTCCTGACCCTCGCCATCACCTTGTTCGTGCTGCCGAACCACGGCCAGCTCGAGCTGGCCTTCCGACGCGCCCTGTTCATGGTCACCACCACCATCACCAGCACGGGCTTCGGGACCGATGACTACATGGCCTATCCCCCTCCGGCGCTCGCTCTGGTGCTCGGCCTGATGTTCATCGGCGGCAGCTCGGGCTCGACGGCCGGTGGAATCAAGGTCTCGCGTATCGTGGTGCTCGCCGAGACCGCTCGCGCGATGATTCGGCGCTCGGTCCGACCCGCAGTGGTCCAGGTGGTGCGACTCGAGCGCAAGCCGATGGAGACGCCCGTGCTGCTCGAGGTCGCGACGTTCTTCTTCCTCTACATGTCCTGCCTGGCCGTGGGTGTCTTCGGCGTGGCCTGGATCGAGAGAATCCCGCTGTCTACAGCCTTCGGGGCGATGCTCACCACGCTCTCCAACATGGGCCCCGCGCCCTTCTACGAGGGAGTGGACAACTTCTCTGGGTATTCTGCCGGCGCGAAGGTCTGGTTCGCCGCAATGATGATCCTCGGACGGCTGGAGTTCTTCACCGTGCTGGCACTGCTGATGCCCGACACCTGGCGGAGGCACTGATGGGAGGAGGCCCCAAGCCGCACTCCGTGGATGTGCTGCGAAAGTCCGTGATCGTGGCGATCCTGATCGGCGCGATGTGGCTCCTGCATCGCTTCGCCGTCCCCGCGGAGGCCTTCGACCCACGCGGGCTGCTTGCCCTCGGCTTCGTGATCCTCGCCGCCTACACGGTCGGCGAGCTCGCCGAGACCATCAACCTGCCCCACATCACGGGGTACCTGATCGCCGGTCTCCTGCTCGGGCCGAGCATCGCCGAGCAGCTGCATCATGCCTTTCCGGGCGTGCCTCCGCCCTTCGACCACGGCATCCTGAACGCAGAAGTCCAGGGGCAGCTCGTGCTCCTCGACGACCTCGCGCTCGCCTTGATCGCCCTGACCGCAGGTGGAGAGCTACGCGTCGAGGCTCTCCGGAAGGGGCTGCGGACCATCGTAGGCATCCTCGTCCTGCAAGGAACCGCGATCGCCATCGCGATCACCGCCTTCGTGTGGGCCATCAGCGGTGTCATCCCTGCCATCGCGCTGCCACAGCTCGCCGCCGTGCCCACCACCTCCGCCGTGCTGGCTCTCGGTGCCGTCGTCGCCGCCATTGCCTTCGCGACCTCTCCGGCGGCGACCATTGCCATCATCAACGGCACGCGCTCCCGCGGACCGATGACCAGCAATGTGCTCTCAGTCGTCGTCCTCAAGGATGTGTTCGTCGTCGTGGCCTTCAGCGCGGCGACTGCGGTCGCGACGGCACAGCTCGGAATCGGCTCCGACGGCGGATTTCTTCTGTCGCTCCTCCACATCGCCGGGAGCATGCTCCTCGGCGCCCTCCTCGGGGGCGGCATCTGGCTGTACCTAGCGACCGTCGGCGCCGAGATCCTCGTTTTTCTCGTCGGGGTGATCTACACCGCCACCTTCGTCGCGCACGCCTTCCACGGCGAGGCCGCGCTGGTGTTCATCGTGGCGGGCTTCGTCGTCGCCAACTTCGACGACCTCTTCCCCGCGTTCGACGCCGGCGACCAAGGGGAGCGGCTGATCCATGAGGTCGAGCGTCTCGCACAGCCCGTCTACGTCGTGTTCTTCACCCTGGCGGGCGCCAAGCTCCACCTCGACGTGCTCGCCTCACTCGCCGGCTTTGCCATCGCGCTGTCGCTCGTTCGCGTAGCGGCGATCGTCATTGGCACCCGCCTCGGCGCCTCACTGACCCAGGCAGATCCGGCGACCCGAAGCTACGGCTGGATGGGCTTCGTGTCGCAGGCCGGGCTGGCCATCACCCTGGCCAACAGCGTCGCCAACACCTACGGCGACGGCATCGGTGAGGGGCTGTTCGCCCTGATCTTGGGCGGCGTAGCGATCAACGAGGTCGCAGGACCCGTACTCCTCCAGTTCGGTCTCGGCCTGGCGAACGAGCACGATGCCGCCAGTGCCGAGGAGGAAGCTAGCGAAGCAAGCGAGCCCGAGCCCGAGCCCGAGGCCCCCGAGCCCTGGAGCGGCGAGGAGATCGACGGCGACCCCTGGGGCCCGCCGCTGTCGGTCGAGGACGCATCCCTCGAGCGACTGGTGAGCGACGTCGAGGCAGAGCTGAAGCTGCTCGCGCGGGACGTGGCCCGGAGCCCCATGGAAGAGCACGCGACGACACTCGAGGGCTATGTCCGCTCGCTGCGTCGCGAGTACCTTCGCTTTCACCGTCGCATGCAGGTACGAATCCAGACGGACGAGGCCCTCGGCCCGATGCCGACGACGATCCGGGGAGCGCTCTCGGAGCTCGGCGAGCGCTGGCGAGATCGTGTGCTCGATCGGGCTGCTGCGGTCCAGGCATCCGGGCGCTGGAATCCCGTCGTCCTCGTCGAGCCTATCGACGCGCTAGCCGGCTCGCTGCCCGAGTCGATGCGCGTGCCCGTGCTCCCGGCCACGGTGGAGCCGCGTGAGGAGGCGATGCTGTGGCGAAGCCTGCGCACGGCCTCTCGGATCCGATCCCGCATGGGTCGGTACGAGCGTCACATCATCCCGCGCGACCTCGCCGGCTTCCACCTCTCCGGGCGGCTGCCCACCCGTCTCGAGGGCGTTGCCGCCGTCTTGATTCGCGGCGATCTCCACCTCGCCACGCGAACAAGCACGCTCTTCCAGCGAATCGCCCAGACCTACACCTCGGTCTCGGACCAGATCTCTGACACCACCCCACAGGCCGATGCACAGTCCCTCCTCGCCACCGCTCGCGTGGAGATCGAGGAAGAGTTCGACCTTGTCCTGCTCGAGGCAAGCCGCATCGCATCGGATGCAGGCACCCGTACCGCTGTCGCCATCGGCAGCGCGCTGGGTGACCTAAAGGCCGACCTCACCGAGATCGGCACCCTCGACCTTCCTCTCTGGCGTCGACGCTACAGCCGGGTGCTGGCCGACCGAACGCGCGGTCTCGATGCACTCGACGAGGGATGGCGCAGCGCACTCAAGCTCACGGGAGCACGCTACGCCGCCCTCGCACTCGAGCTCGAGCTCGTCGGACTGGAGGGCCGCGTCCTCGACGCCGTAGAGATGCATGCAGGACAGCTTGCACGCCTGGTTCGCGGTCGCGGCCCCACCCAGCTTCGACGGGTGGTGGTCGCCCTGAACAGCGCGCTGTCCACCCTAGGCGTCGCGCTCACCGAGGCCGAGGACGGCGCGACCCTGCGCGAGCGGACGCGCGAGGCGCTCGACGGCGTCAGTCGCCTGCTCGCCGATGCTCTCCGCTCGACCCGTCGGCTGGAGGAAGACCTCGCGGACGATGTCTACGTGACCCCGCTCGTGGCGGCCGTCCTGCACACGGCGAGCTCGCTCACGGACTGGTACACGGTCCCAAGTGGTCGGATCGCCGCCGGCGAGTGGACCCTGCCAGAGCCCCTACCCACCCAGGAGCTCGCCTTCCGCGACGACGCCGTCGCCTACCTCGAGAGTGCGATCACCCGGCACCTCGTCGAGCTGACCACGGGCCTGAATGGTCGAATCGGCTCGCTGACGGCCGGGCTCGAGGACCTGGAGCGCATCCTGTCCTTCAACCTCGAGCTGGCCTCCTCTGAGCTCGAGCTCATCGGCGACGGTCCCGTGCCCACCTCGACCCGAGAGCTGGTGCAGGAGATGCTGCTCGGTGCAGTAGGACGCAGCCTCAAGCGAGTGGATGACCTCGCGGAGGAATCCGAGGACTGGCCCGAGGAGACCCGAGTAGAGGTCCACCATGCCGTCGTAGGCGAGCTGGAGACTCTGCGAAGCCACGTCCTCGACGGCGACCTCGGTGCCCTGCGACGTGTCGCCGATCGCCGAGACATGCAGCGAATGCTCGAGCGTCAGGCCGACCGGTGGTCACGCGTGGCGCGTGCCAGCCAGCGCGGCCTGGCACACACTGCACGACGCACCCTCGGCTCCAAGCGCGTGGACGACTGGCGAGCCTGGCTCGGTGTCCCCGATCCGACCTCGGACGCTCCGCTCTCCACGCGTCTCGCGCCACCAGCCCCCCGCGTGACCCTGCCGGGCGTCTATGCGCGACTGTTCTCCAGAGCCGCCTTTGAGGCCGGTGACCTCTCGCCTGTGCGCCAGGCCGAGATTCACATGGTCCGCGACAGCCTGACCCACACAGGTGCAGTGGCCGTGGTCTCGTGGGACGAGACCTCTGCGCTCGGGGTGATCGCAGCGGGCCTGCGTGCCTGCGGTGGGCGAGCCGCACGACACGTGGAGCTCGATGGTCCCGTCACGGCGGCCGAGGTCGAGCAGTGGTTCCAGGGCACCGACACCGCGCAGGTGCTCGTCGTGCACGGCTCCCGGTGGCTGTCTGACCCCGGAGAGGGGGGCACGGTCGCCGCGGATACCTTGGCCGCGCACCTGCTCCACCACGAGACGCCCGTCGTGCTGATGTGTAACCCCCTGGTCTGGTCCACCTTCGAGCGGTTCTCGCCACTCGGTGCAGCCGTGTCGTCCACCGTGCGGCTGGAGCCGCTCGATGTCGACGCCCTGCGACGCGCACTGCTCGCGCGCCACTCGATGAGTGGGTACACCTTGTCGTTCGACGATCTCGACGACTCCGGAATGCTCCCCGGAGCCTGGCTCGGCCGACGCGAAGAAGGGGGTGACGCCGGACACCGCGCCTGGTTCGAGCGCCTCCACTCGGCCTCCGGAGGCCTCCTCGCCGATGCGCTGCGGCTGTGGACGGCCTCCATACGAGCGATCGACGAGTCAGAGGGAACCGTCCACATGGGGCCCGTCACGTCCCTACAGCGCAGCAGCCTCACGGAGCTTCCGCTCGACACCCAGGTCCTGCTGCTTCACGTCATCCGCCTCGGCTGGACGACGGCGCGTCACCATGCAGCCTCGTTCGGCCTTCGCGAGGTGCGGGCCGAGGCAGAGCTCGTGGCGCTGACACATGACGGACTGCTGCAACGCACCGACGACAGCTACCACGTGCCCGGTCACCTGCAGGCACCACTCGCCCGGCTGTTCGACGACCAGGGGTGGACATGATCGAGACCGCCCTTGAGACCCTGATTCCGCCATCACCGGCCCGTGGCGGCGGCGTCGTGGCTCTGCTCACGCTCGGAATCGTCTTCTGCCTGGTCGCCGCGCCCGCACTCGAGCGCTTTCGCACCCGGCTGGCTCCTTCGGGCCTCCTGCCGAACGCCACCTGGCTGCTCGCACCCGCACTGCGAGCCCTCGCTCTGCTGCTGGGGCTCGGGCTGCTTGGCGCCATCTTGCCGGTCAGCATCACGCGTGTGGCGCCGTGGATGACGATCGCTGCCGCACTCGCGACCGGCTGGACACTCCGAGACCCGCTGCAGGACGTCGGCGCATGGCTGTGGATCACGATCGAGGGCCGACTGAAGCCGGGCCTACACGTCCGAGTCGGCACCCACGAGGGGCGTATCGAGCGCCTGACGCCCCGCGCGATCTGGCTCGTCGAGCCTCTGAACGGACGCATCGCCGTCCCCAACCGAGGCCTGCTCACCCAGGCCATACACATCCGCCCCCCCGCACGCCATCCGCTCGAGGTGGTGCTCGCTATCGACGGTACCTTCACCGAGGTCCACCAGACCGTCACAGAGGCGCTGCGCCGGCTGCCCTGGGCCGCACCCGAGCCCGTCGAGCTCGCGCCGCTCCCCGACGGGCGCTGGAAGGCACGCCTTCAGCTGCTCGACCCGTCCTTCGCCAGTCGAGCGACGGCGCTACTCACGGCGACCGCTCTCGAGCACGGAGAGGGGACGAGCAGCGCATGAGCGCCGGGTCGAGACCCGCTTGATTCGCCAGGTCACGACACAGCACGCGCCGGGAGACACCGGGAGTCGCTGCAACCAGCTCCTCCAGCACCTCGTCGAAGACCTCGACGAGGCTGGGCCCGTCCGGCACTTGCCCCGCGGGCTGGGCCCCCGCGGCGAGTGGCACCAGAAACAGCAGCATGATGATCAGAGTGCGGGCCATCGTGTCCTCCGGTGCCAGGCAGTGCACGACTCGTGCCAAACCCCTGGTCGTTCCGAGACACTCATCTCGACGATCGATAGCTCTACGTCAGGATTTCGAGATTCTCCGCCACACGGCGCGCCACTCCTCCGGGTGGACGAAGGCCAGGTAGGTGCCGAGCATGGCCCAGGGAAACAAGCCGAGCACCATCGTCACTGCGATGCCCAAGTGGAAGAAGACGCCTACCGCGAGCCACCAGAGGTGCAGCTTGTAGCGTAGCGTCCACGCACGCAGTCGCCCCCCACGCTCCGGTGTCGACCGGTAGTAGAAGAAGAGCAGCATGATGGGGGTCGACCACTCCCAGAGCAGCGTCACAGCCGTGCCGAGCTGCGTGAGCTGGAACCATGGCGTAGCCGCGAGCCAGCTGAAGTCGGTGCGCGCCACCGCCGGGTCCTGGAGCAAGATGTAGAGAGCCCCGAAGTGCCCGAACGGCGTCCATGTGTACCCGATCTTCTGTACCCCAGCCGTGAAGTACATCACGAGGACCTGGAGAATGATCAAGCGCCTCGGCCACGACGGCGCGTCCGCCCCATCGCCCCACCACGAGCCGGTTCGGAGGCGCGCGTCGACCGAGGCCCAGCGGCCACAGCCCGAGAAGGCCAGCACAAGAAAGATGTTCCGCATCAGCATGTCGATGCCGCGGTCGGCGGATGGCAGGATCAAGGCAACCTGCGCGTAGAGCAAGACGACGGCGAGCAACGACAAGGGCGTCGCGAATCCGGCGGCTGTCGCGACCAGTGCAGCAACCAGGCTGCCCCAGAGCATCCACGCGGCGCCTACCGAGGGCTCGATGAGCGTGTAGTACAGCGGCGGTGACTTGTAGGCGTCCGGATCGGGCCAGCCCCCGGCTTCCTCGGCGCCCATGATGGGGACGACGAGGTCGAGCCAGGCCACCTCCAGCAAGTCCACGAGGAGGATGAGCGCCAGCGCGATGCGCACAAGCGCCAGGCTACGCGGGTGCTCGACCTGATTCCAGAGTCCGACCCAGTACCGAAGTGGACTCACCCGTCGCTCCGCTCGTGGGTGAGCGCGTACCGCACGACCTCTTGGCCGTCTTCCTTCTCCCAGGGCAGGACCGTGTGGGTTCGTACCTGCTGCACCCGAACCCACTCCGCCTCCGGATAGGCCTCGAAGGTGCGCTCTGCGACCCAGCGCGTGAAGCGCCGGTAGGTCCCCTTCGGCTTCCCCGTCACCGAGTCATAGACGCCTCGAACGCGACGAAAGGCCAGCTCGCGGGCCAGGTGGGGATAGGCAGGATCGGCGCGTCGAGACACCAGGACCTCTTCGTCCCCCACGCCGATCCACACCTCGAGCCGCTGTGGATGACTGTCCGCCGTGGCAAAGAGGGCCCAGCCCTGCCCGGTGCCCGTGAGGTCGAAGATGCCCCTGAAGGGCTTCATCGCTCGCCAGCGTGCACGCCCCACGGGACCGCCGATCGACTTGACCAGAGACTTGACCTGCGACCGGTCGAGAGGAATCCCCAGAGCCTCGACCAGCCCCATCCAGCGCTGCAGCTCCTCCCGCACCTCAGGACGCGAGAACGAGGCCTCGTTCATCGGTCGTGGTAGCGGCGCCGCCTTCAGACCGTGCACCGCCAAGACCGCCGCAATGGCCAGCGCCCGAGCAGTGGCCCACGACAACAGGGGTGGATGTTCGCCGGTCATGCGCCGCGGTATCCATCCCCCGTCTGACCGGCCACCCAGCGTCCGTTGAGGCGTTCCCTCGGTGTCGACTTGGAACAGTCGGCTCCCGTCGCGGGTCTGTCGACCGGCACCGTTCGTGCGCAGCCCCTTTACGGCACCCGGGGCGCCCCGTTACCAGCGTCGCCCGTTCCTACCTGGAGGCCTGTCGATGAGGTCCATCGCAGCAGCACTTGCCATCACACTGGCTGGCCCAGCGGCCGCAAACTGCGACAGCATTGCGAAGAAAGCCCAGAGCGTAGACCGCTCCCAGGTCGCCCCCACGTTCGGCAAGTTGGTCGCCTGTGACCCAGGGGTGGCCGAGTCGCACTTCGACGACTTCATGAAGGCGAGTGGCGACGTCGACACCCTCGTTGCTCTGGCACTCGTCACCATCGACGCCGGCCTCTACACGCCCGTCTGGGGTCTGCTCGACAACATCCCCGACTACAGCGCGCGCGACGAGGTCGCGGCGGCAGTCGGTTCGAAGTGCGCCGAGCACGAGGGCATGCTCGCATTCATCAAGGGCGCCTACGTCGGTGTCGGTGACCGCCAGTTCGGGCAGTGGAGAGAGGCCCTGCGCAGCTGCTCCGCCGAGGGACTGACCGCTTGGCTCGAGGAAGTCACGGCGGCTCCCCCGACGACGGCCTACGACAAGAAGTACACGACCGTCGTCGAGGCCTACGTCCGACACAAGAAGGCAGAGGCGCTGCCCGTGCTCCAGGCCGCTGCAGCGAAGGCCGGCGCTGAAGGCGGCCCCATCGGCGACCTGCTCGACCAGATGGCCGAGGCGCTGCGGCCCGAGGGACTCGGGGCGCGCATGTCCGACGACGACAAGGCGACGCTTCGAGACGCCATGTCCAGCATCGCCGAGACCGCCAAGCCCGACGCAGCGCGTGCGGTGGCAGACCGCCTCTACCAGCTCGGCTACGCGGATGCCGCGGCGGCGCTCCTCCCGAAGGTCTACCCCGAGCGCGTCCAGGGCAACGGCAACATGCTCTACGCGGTTGCCTCCATCGAGGCCTGCAGCGGCTTGGCAGTCGTGCACTACGCCCAGGTCACCGACAAGGCCAAGCGGTGGGTGATCACCGACGAAGTCACCGCACCTGCCCGCGCCTTCAAGCCTCGCCTGAAGTGCACAGCCGACGGGGACTGGCCCGTGATGGTCACTCCCGAGCCCGTCGCGAGCAAGGCAGACATCGAGGCCTGGGTCCAGGGCATCTCGGATGCCGAGACCGCAAAGGGCAACGAGACCAAGCTCCGCGAAGAGAAGGCCATCGCCCTCGACTAGTCAGTCTTCGAGGTCGACCTGGGAGAGCACGCGTGACATGAAGAAGCGCCGGTCGGACGACACTCGACCGTTCGTTCTCATCGCGTTTACATCCATGTAGACGCCCATGTCTTCGAAGCCCATGGCGCGGTACATCTCGGAGCTCGGCGTGTTGTTCGTCGATACACGCAGCAGCACATGGCTGAAGGTGCCGCGGTCGATCAGCCGAAGCCGCTCGCGCACCAGGGTCCGCCCTACCCGGCGCCCACGATACTCGGGAAGAACGCCGAGCTCGGCCAGGTAGAAGGCGTGCCGAATCGGCACGAGCCCGTCCAGCTCTTGAGCGACAGCCGAGTGGTAGCGCAGCGGGATGCCTACACCGAAGCCGACGACGCTCGACTCCCCACGCGTCGCGATCAGCGTGATCTGGTTCGGCGTGCTCGTCAGCTTGCGGTAGACCCCCTCGGCCTCCGAGGGATAGAACCTCTCAAAGTAAGGGAACCCCGAGAAGATGGTCTGGTAGGCCCCCGTGAACGCGGCCCGCCAGCGCGCGACTTCCTCAGGAGTCTCGATGCGCTGAATGGTGATGTCGTCGAGTTCGGTGATGACCATGACGCCATGTTACTCCGGTAGGTTGGACCGTCCAAGGACCGTCTGTGCCGACTACGTCGCGGCTTGACGGCGTCGCGGCATCAGCTCGCCCTCATGCCACCATTCGAGCGGCCGCCCGGATGACATCGGGTGCCACGCGATGCCAGCACACCACGAGCGGTCCACCACCGAGCCGAAGGTGAAGCGCCCGCGCCTCGCCATGGAGTCGCACCTCGGCGCGCCCTCCACCCAGCGACTGCACCTCGACTGCCCCCGCAGGCAGAGCGAAGCCCACCCCAAGCACCTTGACGACAGCCTCCTTGATCGACCAGACCACCGTCTGACGCTCCGGATCGCTGCCCACCAGCTCCTGCTCACTCGGGGTGAACCACTGACGGGTGAAGCCCGGACCGCGCTCGCGCACCGCTTCCTCGTCGATACCGATCCGCCCACTGGCGACCGCAGCAGCCACCGCATGACCGTCGCTGTGAGTGATGGACACGCTCACGCTGGGGTGACCCGGCACCCGAGCGATCGGTGCACCCGAGGGATGCCGTTCGACCGTGATCAGAGCCGCCGGCACACCCGTCAGCGCCATCAGCGCACGCTTCGCCGCGATCCGTCCTGCGACACGATCGGCGATCCTGCGCTCCGTTCCTCGACTCCGCAGCTCGACCAGCTCGGCTTCCGAGAGCACGGCACGCGGGTCGTCCGAAGACGTCGCCTGCACGACGACCGAGCGCTCGAAGCACATCGGCCGGGGCTCGGTGGGCTCGGGGAATCGCCGGCCCGGTGGCAGCGGCTCCGGTGGAGTAAACCTCAGTCCACGAAGGCGAAGGCTCGGTCCGCGACTCCCCACTGCGTCCACATCGTAGGCACCATCGACCTCCCGGGCCGTGACCTCGAGCTGGTGCTTGGTGGCACAGGGAGCGTTCCGAATCTCGAGCCAGTCGAAGCCTGCAGGAAGACCTGTCGCACCATGGACGACCATCCGATGGAGACCCGCCGCCTGGAAGGCGGCCTCGAGGGCGAGTGGAGCCGTGTGGAGATCAGGCGCGAGGGGAAACTTCACCAGGGCCTCGGCGACCAGGCCGTCTTGGGCGACACAGAGCGTTCGGGTCAGTACCTGGAAGATCGGTCCGTGGAAGAACCGCTCGTAGATCTGGTCTGCCTCGATGGTCTCTGTCGGGAAGAGTGCGGCCGGCAAGCCCTCCGGGCCCTCTGCAGGAGCAAACACGATCGTCGCCTCGAAGTGGCGACGCTCCTGCATGCGCCCCTTCCGGAGAGGGCGCTCGGAGCGAAGCACGACGTGCACCTGTCCCTCCTCCCCCTCTCGCGCCTCGACGACGAGGGAGACAGGCTGATCGTCGTACAGCTTCAGGGGCGCATCGAAGCGAACATCACGGGCACCAACCAGCACGGCGCGTGGGCAGACCGCGTGCGCCACCGCCACCATCAGCTCCAGCCCCGCCACTCCCGGCAGCACCGGCCGCCCCTCGATGGCGTGGTCGGCAATCCAAGGATCCGAGTCGACCGACAGCTCGCGCCGCGCGCAGACGACCTCACCGTCGAGCTCGATGGTGTCGAGCAGAGGATGGTCCGCCGCCCACTGAAAGGCCGGCAGAGCACCAGCGACCACCACCTCTCCCTGAACTGCACCGTCGATGAGGTCGATCAGGAGACTCGCACCCGCAGCAGCAGGCAGGAGCCCGACGCCCCTCGAGACGAGCAGGTGCCGCATTCCACCCCGGGTAGCCATGCCCACATCGTCCCAGGCCGTCCAGTCCACGTGCAGCCCGCGTCCGCGTGCAAGAGTCGCGCGCGCCATCGCGTCGTTCGCTGCCGCGTAGTCTGTCTGCCCCGCGTTCCCGAACCGACCAGCCACAGAGCCCATGCTCACGAAGTAGGCCTCGGGGAAGGCCTCGAGCAAGGCGAGCCCACCGAGGGCCTTTCCATCGTAGACCCGAGAAAAGGCCTCCAGATCCTTCTCCGCGATCGGCCGACTGTGCTCAAAGCCCGCTCCGTGCACGACGAGCTGAACAGGGCCATGCTCCAGGCCGATCTCCCGGAAGGTCTCCACGACTCCTGCGTCCGCCAGATCCGCCTGGACGAAGTGCACCTCGGCTCCCAGCTCTCGCAGGCGAGCGAGTGTCTGACGCACCTCTTCGGCCTTGCGCAGCGGTCCGAGCGCCGCCTCGAGCCGAGCCGGCGTCGCCCGCTCTCCGGCAGCCTTGAGCTCCTTGCGCGCCGCAGCCTTCGCCACCTTCTCGTCGAGCACCTCGGCGCCGGGTCCGGTACGTCCCACGAGGATCAATCGACGGGTCCCGCGTGACGCGAGCACCTCCGCCACACGTGCCGAGATCCCCCGGCCACCTCCCGTGATCAGCGCACACTCGCGGGGGGTCCCAGCGGACTCGGCCGGACCGACTCTCTCGTAGCCAACGACGAAGCGTCCCTGGTCCGTGTGGAACGTCTCGACAGGCGCGTGGAATCCGAGCTCCCCGCAGATCAGGCGAGCCGCCTGAGTCGGTCCCACGGAAGGCGACACGTCAACCACCCTGACGTTCACCTCCTCCCACTCACGGTCGAGCGCCTTCGCCAGGCCAGACCGCGCCCCTTCTTCATGCGCATCCGCGACCGTTGTGCCCGCTCCATCCAGGCTAGCGCCGCGCGTGACCGTCACCCACATGGAGGGCCGCTCGGCATCCCGATGCCGCGCCTCCTCGAACGAGGTCTGCACATCACCGGTGCAGTCCACGACGGTGTCCTCACCCGTCTGAACGACCACGGCTCCTCTGGTGGCCAGCTCGTGCCGCACCGCCGTGGCCAGTGGACCAGCTCCGACAACGGCGACGTTGCGTCCCCCGAGGCCTCTAGCGCCTGCTCGAGGCCGCTCTACGAGGACGGGCCGGCGCACACAGAAGCTGGCCGGAAGCTGCTCTGGCTCGTCGTTCTCTGCTGGACCCGTCGCGACTGGCGACTCGTGCTCGACCGTCGTGCCCTCGTCAGCGAATGTGTCGGGCTCGAGCTCGAAGCGGTCCGGTGCGAGATCGAAGCCGGTGTCGAGGCCCATGTCGACCACCACCTCAGAGGGCTCTCGCGAGACGGCGACCTCGGCAGCCGGCTGCCGGCTGGAATCGCTGACGAGGCTCGAGAGATGATCTCCGAGAGCCCCGACGGTCGGGTACTCGGCCAAGGCGAACCCCTCGCCCAGCTCGACCCCCAGCCTCTCGGCGAGCGCAGAGAGAATCTCGGCCTGCTTCACCGTGTCGATTCCAAGATCCGCCTCGAGCTCGTAGTCCGGCTCGAGCTCGTCGACGCCGTACCCGGTGCGCTCCGAGATCACCTCGGCCAGCAGGCGACGCACATCCGACAGCTCCCTACCCGGCGCACCGACTGTGTGTGCCTTCGCCTGAACCGCTGGAGCCGGGGCCGGGGCCGGAGACGGAGACGGAGACGGAGACGGAGACGGAGACGGAGACGGGGTCGGAGCGGGGGTCGACCGCTCTACCCGCTGAAGGTCGCTACCCGCTGACCGTCGACCGCTGAGGTAGCGCGCGAGCGCCTCGAGCGTGGGATGGTCCGAGAGTCGGAAGTCGTCGTCCTGCTGCAGACCGAAAGACTCGGTGAGCTCCGACAAGATCTCGGCCTGCTTCACGGTGTCGATCCCGAGGTCCGCCTCGAGCTCGTAGTCAGGCTCCAGCTCGTCCACGCTGTACCCGGTCTTGCGCGCGACGACCTCCAGCAGCGTGCTCAGCGTGGCTGCGTCTGCGTCTGCGCTCGGGATCGGAGTCGGAGTCGGAGTCGGGGTCGGGGTCGGGGTCGGCACAGCGCGCTCCGGCGAGGCGACCACTCCACGTCGCGCATCGAGATACGACGCGAGCGCGGCCAGCGTCGAGTGCTCCGACAGCCGGAAGTCGTCATCCGGCTCGAGCCCGAAGGTCTCGGTCAGCTCCGAGAGAATCTCGGCCTGCTTCACCGTGTCGATCCCGAGGTCCGCCTCGAGCTCATAGTCGGGCTCCAGCTCCTCCACGCCGTACCCGGTCTTGTTGGCTACAATCCGAAGGAGGGCAGGCAGCGCATCTCCTGTGGTGGAGGGCACCGGAGCCTTCGGGACAGCAACAGTCGTGACCTGCGGGACGACCTCGGCCGAGCGCTGGCTGGGCAGTCCGGCACCGGCCGGCTCCCAGAGCCGGGTCGCGTCTGCTGGGACCGCTCGTAGGGTTCGGTCCTCCACGATCTCAGCAACGCCAGGCCAGCCCGTGACCTCCTCGAGCCACCTCTGCCTTCGGGGGGCATCCACCAGGCGCTCGTCTCCCACCGCCTCCCGAGCCCACACGCACACTGCGAGCTGGGAACCGAAGCCGGCCGCGAGACGGATCGCGTACTTGTAGTCACGCGGCGCGCCCGTCGAGAGACACAGCTCGCCGAGATCCGGATCCGGCTCGCGGAAGTTGGGAACGGGCGGCACCACGCCGTACTGCAGCCCCTTGACCGCCACGGCATCTTCGAGGCCCGCCCCCATCGCGTGGCCCGTGAAGCCCTTGGTGTTGGCGATCACCAGCTCGGAAGTGGCGCCACCGAAAGCAGCTCGGAGAGCCCCGATCTCTGCCCCTGCCGATCCGCCACGAGCCGGCGTGTAGGTCTCGTGGGACATGAAGAACCCAGCGCGAGCCATCTGGTCCGCGCCAATTCCCTCCAGCTCACAAGCCCGCGCGACGAGGCCTCGTACAGACTCCTCGATGTGCTCCGTGTTCAGTCGGGTCCCGTGGAAGGCGGAGTTGGCGAGCGTGTCCGCCACGAGGCGCGCGATGGGGCGAACGCCCCGACGGGCCGGAACGTCGTCCCGCTCGAGCACCATTCCGACAGCGCCCATTCCCAGGATCATCCCGTGCCGTCTGCGATCGAAGGGCAGCGCGGCCTCCTCGACGCGGTCCTCGGTCGTCGCCGCTCCTGCGGCCATGAAGCCACTCCCGATCCAGGGCAGGAGCTGCTCGTTGGTGGCGTCGTCAGCCCCCACGACGATCACACGCTCGCATCGCCCCATGCGGATCCAGTCGGCGGCGATGGCAATGGCCTGGGTCGTCGACGCGCAAGCCGCGTTGACCTGGGTATTCGGACCTCGGGCACCGATCAGCTGCGCGAGCTGCGAGTGGCCCATCGACAGGATCTGGAACAGGAAGCGCCGGTCGAAGCGCCCCTCGCCGTCCGAGCCGCCGCTGGCGAGCTTGTCGAGAAGCTGCGAGTAGCCAGGAAAGGCAGAGGCAAACACGATCCCCGTGGAGTCACGCATCGACTCCGGCAGTCGGAAGCCATCCGGCACCTGCTTGCCCGACGTCGTGGTCCGCCAGCACTGCACCAGCGGAATCCCCGCGTCGCGGAGTGCCTCGAGGGCCGCCGCGATCGCCAGACAGGTCGTCACGTCGAAGGCACGAATCAAGCTGGCGGGGACTCCCCAGTCCTGCAGATCGAAGGCGGCCCGGGTGCCCGCCAGGCGGATCACCTGCTCGCGCGACTCGACCGGGAGGAAGCTGCCCGCACCAGTCTCGGCATCCTTGACGAGGCGAACGATTCCCTTCTCTAGGAAGCGGTCCGCCCGGTCACCGAGCGGGCTGATGCGGTTCTCACCGCGGAGGATGGCCGCGACGTTGCCCGCATCGAAGACCTGCTCTCCGCCCGGCAGTCCCAAGGACGCCCCCGAGCAGACGACACCAACCGACGCAGGCTGGCGCGACACCGACTCGGAGGGGCGCGCGGCCTCCCACGCCGCGGACAGCAGAGACTGGACGGCCGGCAGCACGGCCTCCGCGAACGCCTCTCGGTCTAGCCCTTCCCGCCCCGAGACCGACGCGCTGTCGAGGAAGTGAGCCACCGCATCGCCTGCGACAGTCGGCGAGCGCCTGGCCGCCTGGTCGCCTGGCCTCGCCGTGGGGACCGACTGGCGCGCCACTCGAGCAGGAGCGCTCCTGCGCGGTGGTGCGGCGGCCACAGCACGCGATGCAGGACCCCAGAGGTCGACCTGCCCTGGCTCGTGGACCGGCAGTCCACAGGCGACGAGCGCGGCAAGCGCGTCGTGGAACGACTGCAGACCCCCACGCTTTGGATGGTTCGTCGCAATCGCTCGATGCGGCCGATGACCCAGGGTGGCGACCGTGAAGCTGCTGAGCGCCCTCTTGGGCCCGCACTCGACAAAGACGCGCGCACCCGCCTCATACATGCGCTCGATCTGTGTGACCCACTCCACTGGAGCAGCGAGCTGATGGGTGAGGAGCTCGATGATGGCCGGACGCGTCTGGGGGTACCAGTCACCCGTCACATTGGTCGTCAGGCGCCGCCGAGGCGGCTCGATCCCGAGCCGACCGAGGACGGCTCGCAGCGGCTCGCTCGCGGGCGCCACGATCGCGGTGTGGAAGGCATGACTCACCGCCAGCGGATGCACGGTCACACCCTTGTCGCGGAACTTCTCACAGGCCGCGCTCACAGCCTCCGTCGCACCCGCCACCACCGTCTGCGACGGACAGTTCTTGTTGGCCGCGACGACGTAGCCCTCGACATCGTCCAAGACGGCCTCGACCACCGCCGGGGATGCAGAGACGCTGGCCATGCTGCCCGGGTCTTCGAGATGGATGTCGGCCATCTCGCGGCCACGAGCACTGACGGCTCGCAGAGCATCGGCGAACGACATGACTCCAGCCGCGACAGCCGCAGCGTACTCACCGAGGCTGTGGCCAGCGACCATCTCGGGTCGCACCCCATGAGCGGCGAGAAGACGCAGGATGGCCACATCGATGGTCAGGGTAGCGGGCTGGCTGTACTCGGTGCGGCGAAGTCGGGCCTCTCGTTCGTCCCGCTCATCATCGGAGCCCCGCTCGAGCAGCTCCGCGAGCGACAGGTCCAGAGCGTCGCGAAGCACCTCCTCCGCCTCGGCAAACGTCTCCGCCACGATCGGGTAGACCTCGGCGAGATCTGTGCCCATGCCCACATACTGACTGCCCTGCCCCGTGAACAGGAAGGCCACGTCGCCGCCGCAGGGGCCCTGCTCGACAAAGACACCGCGCGAGCGAAGCAGGTCGGGGTTGAGCTCTCGCTCCAGCCCGTCGATGGCCCGCTGAAGCTGCTGCTGCCGGGCATCGCCGGGTGCCGCTCCTCCCGCCACACGCCACTCGGCAGCGGCATCGAACGACACGCGCTCACCGGCGAGCAGGCGACGCAGTGACGCGACAACATCCGACCGACTCGCACCCGAGACCGCCCAGACCGCCCCTGGAGGCGCCGCTGGTGGCTCGTCCGCGGGAACGATCGTCGAGGGGACGGAGACGCTGCGTCCCGTGAAGCCCTCGAGGACCACGTGGAAGTTCGTGCCTCCGAAGCCGAAGGCCGAGACCCCCGCGCGACGTGCGCCACCCGGCGGCTCCGGCCAGGTCTCCGGCGTGGTCTGAACCCGCAGCGGCACGGTCTCAAGAGGCACATCCGGCCGAGCCTCACGGAAGCCCAGTGACGGGGGCAGGACCTCATGGTGGAGCGCCAGCGCGGTCTTAATGACCGATGCAGCACCTGCGGCCGACTTGAGGTGTCCGATCATCGACTTCACGCTGCCGATGCGCACAGGCCCACGTTCCTCACGATGGCCCTCGCCGATCACACTGGACAGTGCCTCGATCTCGACCTTGTCTCCCACGACGGTGGAGGTTCCGTGCGCCTCGATAAGGTCAACCTCGTGCGGCTCGATCCCCGAGGCCGCGTAGGCACGCTCTAGGGCACGCACCTGACCGCGGATGTTCGGGGCCGTGATGCCCTTGCCGCGACCGTCGGACGACTCACCGACTCCACGGATCACCGCATAGATCTTGTCCGAATCACGCATCGCGTCGTCGAGGCGCTTCAGCACGAGGATGCCGCAGCCCTCTCCCATCACAAATCCATTCGCGCTCTTGTCGAACGGACTGCTGTGGTCGGGAGACAGGGCACCGATCTTGGCGAACTTCACGTAGGTCGCCACGTTCATCGTGCGGTCGGCCCCGCCCGTGATCGCGAGGTCGCACTCGCCATCCCGCAGACGACGGACCGCGTCGGACAGAGCGGCAATCGATGACGCACAGGCTGCATCGACCGTGTAGTTGGCCCCTCCGAGATCGAATGCATTGGCGATGCGGCCAGCGATCACGTTGGAGAGCTCACCCGGCATCGAGTCTTCGTCGATCTGGGGAAGTCCATCGAGGTAGCGCTCTCGCAGCTCGCCCAGGAGATGCTCTCGCTCGGGAGCTTCAAGACCTTGAACCATCGAGAGCTGCTCGACCTCACGCTCAACCACAGGCCAGTTCAGCCGTACGGCGTACTCATCTCCGACGACACCGCCGAGGCTGTTGCCGAGGATGACGGCACAGCGCTCTCGCTCGAACTCCCGCCCACTTCCTCGAGGGTCCGCCTTTAGACCGGCATCTTCGAGCGCATCCGCCACGCACTGGAGCGTGAGCTGCTGGACCGGATCGATCTGCGACGCCACACGTGGCGGGATTCGAAAACGCCTGGGCTCAAACTCAAAGTCGCGGATGAACGCACCGATCTTGCTATAGGTGCGATCAGCCTGCTCAGGATCCGGGTCCCAGTAGAGACCGGGGTCCCAGGCCGAGGACTCCACTTCCTCGATCGCACTCACCCCATCGATGATGTTGCGCCAGAAGGCCTCCGGACCACGAGCCCTAGGAAAATGGCAGCCAATACCGATGATCGCGATGGCGGCTCTTCCCGGCTCGACCTGCGCAGCCGAGGGCGCAGGCGCAGGCGCAGGCGTGGGCGTGGGCGTGGGCAGAGGCACCGACGAGACCTGCGCTCCGACGACCTTCGCCCCAACGGCAGCGGCAGCGGCAGCGGGCTCACCAACGATGGGACGCCCGACCCAAGCAGCGAGCTCCCACAGGACGCCCGACCCGAGCATTCCACCTGACCCTGCCACCGAATCACGGCTTCGCTCGAGCCCTGCAGCGGTGCGGACGACGGTGCCCTCAGGCGCCGTGCGGACGCTCTGCGCCCGCTGCTCCCAGCTGTCCCAGCTGCTCTGGTACGCCGCAACCAGCCCCGCGAGGGTTCGGTGGCGGTCGGCGAGCCCCACGGCCAGCGCGAGACCCTGCCCCATGGGCCAGAGATGCCTGGAGAGATCCCCGCTCGTCCAGATCCCATCGCCAGATGTCCATGGATCTTCCCCCGCGACCAGCCGTCGCAGGGCAGGGCTCGTCGCAGGATTACTCACCCGCCAGCCCGCGACGACGTGTGTGAGCTCGTCCGCCGGGCGCCGCATGCGGCGGAGTAGCTGCTCCGGCAACGCCATCTCCGCGAGCGCCAGGTGCTGCTCGACGAGGACCACGCCCGCGGCCCCGAGAGCCGCTGCCGCCGCTGCCGTCGCAGGGCCGAGACCCGCATCCAGCAACACGCGACCGGGCTCCGGACACTGGGCGAGCGCGGCCAGCCCCTCCTGCTCGGCAACCGCTCCGCCTGCCTCGACCCCCTTGAGGATCAGCCCCGCGAAGCCCGCCGGCACAGCCCGGGCCACGCCCGTCTCGAGCCAGGTCGGTCGCCCCGCAATGGGGGCACCGAGCTCTGCCAGGATCACCGGGCCCGACCCAGGCGCCGGTCGACCGGGTCGAGTCCTGACCCAGGCTCCAGCAGGAACCTCCGGCGTTCCCCCACCGGTGGCATCCACGATCGGCACGGCCCCCGCCGCGGCCACGGTCTCCGCCAAGCGGCCGTGAGTTGGGGGAAGAACCACGAAGATCGACTTCGGGAGCGGGTCAGGGACCTGACTGTCGCGCATACGGGGCGCCTCCTGCGTCGCCCTCCTATCCCAGATGCCACCGAGTTCCGCGTGTTGCGCCCGTCCTGTACACAATCCCTAGCTGCTCCAGCGAGATCAGCTCGTTCCGAACAGCCACCTTGTCCTCAGACAGCCGCTTGGCGAGCTCGCTGGACTTTGCGGACTTCAGCTCTGCAAGCAGATCGACGATCTTCTCGGTGAGCGTGTGCCGCTCGGCCTCCTCGATAGACGCCTTCTGCTCACGACTCGACCGTGAAGGCTCGATAGCGACACCGACGCGACGACGCCTTCGCCGGCGCGGCGACACCTCGTCCTCCTCCGACGACGAGCGCTCCTGCAGGGCGATCTCGTGCGCTGCAGACGCGCCCGCCTCGTAGAGAGGCTCGAGAGCACCAACGAGATCGTCCTCGCCGGGAGGTGGTCCCAGCGCCCGCAGCCCTGCGGCAGGCACGCTGTTCTGAATGAACGAGAAGCGAATGGCACCGAGCTCGGTGGGACTGCGGAGCCAGTCCTCGGTCTCCGGTGGGGCCTCCTCGGTGATGATCCGCCTGGGCTGGAGAGGACGCTTGTCACCCCACCGTCTCCGAAGCGCAGAGAGCACCTGCTCTCGAGTCCGGCCACGGAGGGTCAGCAGCAGGAAGGGCTCCCCATCGAGTGCGTCACCCAGCACCGTGTGGACCGCGCAGATGTGCGCGCAGGGCAAGATGTAGTCGCCACACGTGCAGTCCCCCTCGTAGTCGGCCTTCGTCGGCACAAGGCTCACGCCCTTCGCCTCCAGTGCCTCGACCAGTGCCTTGGGCATCCGGCCCTCGAGCAGTGCAGCGAGGTGCCGAAGATCCTTGGCGAGAACGTCGAGGACTCGGCGCCACTCAGAGTCCTTGAAGGTCCGGATACGTAGGGTAGAGCGAAACACCTCGGCATCGTAGACCTCGGCATTGGCCAGACCCGGGCTGAACCACAGATCGCGCACCCTGCCACGCGCAAGGCTCCGGCCGCGAGCCACCCGACTCGCGTGTGTGCGTCCGAGAGTCGCGAGCAGATCGAGCCACGTCTGTCCCAGCCAGCCGCGCGGGCGGTGCGACGACATGATGCCATCTTCCGGTGCTGCGAGACGAGAGCCCCCACTCTTGAATGACGAGTACTGCATCAGCCCTTCACTCCAGCACCGCGTCGTCACCCAGAGACACCAGCTGTCGAAGCGCGTTGTCATCCAGCTCGGTGACCCAGCGCTCGCCGGAGCCCACGATGGACTCTGCGAGCGCCCTCTTCTCGTCCAACAAGTCGGCGATTCGCTCCTCGAGGGTGCCCTGGCAGACCATCTTGTACACCTGCACCGTCTCGTCCTGCCCGATCCTGTAGGCCCGGTCCGTTGCCTGGTCCTCGACCGCTGGATTCCACCAGCGGTCGTAGTGAATCACCTGTGTCGCTCGGGTGAGGTTCAGGCCGGTTCCGCCAGCCCGAAGCGAGATGATCAGGACCGGCGCTACGTCCTCATCTTCCTGGAACGCTCGAACGATCTCGTCGCGCTGACGCGGCGGCGTCCCACCATGGAGAAACGGAACCGACTCACCAAAGACCTCACCAATGTGGCGCTGAAGTCGGTTCCCCATCTCTCGATATTGAGTGAAGATCAGACAGTATTCATCATTATCGAAGAGCTGGTCGAGGAGCTCGATGCACCGCTCGAGCTTGCCTGAGCGCTCGGCGAGCTCATCGTCCGCCGAGCCGAGGTACTGCGATGGGTGGTTACAGACTTGCTTCAGCGCCGTCAGCATCGCGAGCACGTGACCGCGACGCTCGATGTCGGACGACTGCTCGATCTGCGTCATGAAGTCGTCGACCACGGCTTGGTACAGCGTCGCCTGCTCCGCCGTGAGCGGCACGTAGTCCTGGCGCTCGATCTTGTCGGGCAGGTCCGAGATCACGTCGGGATCGGTCTTGACGCGGCGGAGCAGGAAGGGAGACACGCCGAGCTTGAGGCGCTGCGCGATCTCCTCGTCCCCGAAGCGCTCGACGGGCACCGCGACATTGCGACGAAACGACGACCGCTTCCCCAGCAGACCGGGCACGAGGAACTGCATCAGCGACCACAGCTCATCCAGGCGATTCTCGACGGGAGTGCCAGACATGGCCACCCGATGACGTGCACGTAGCCGTCGTGCCGCCCGTGCTCTCTGGGAGTCCGGATTCTTGATCGCCTGTGCCTCGTCCAGCGCGACGACATCCCAGGCCACCTCGACCAGCGTCTCCTGATCACGAACGAGAAGCCCGTAGGTCGTCAGCACGACATCCGCATCGGCGATCGCCTCGTCATCCCTGTCCAGGCCATGGTACCGCTGAACCTTGAGCGTCGGAGCGAACCGGCGTAGCTCCCGCTGCCAGTTGCCCAGGACGCTGGTCGGACAGACCACGAGCGAGGGCCGCCCGCCCGACCTTGGGCTGCGGGACAGCAGATGCGCGATCAGCTGAATCGTCTTTCCGAGGCCCATGTCGTCAGCCAGACACGCTCCCAAGCCCAGACGTCCCAGCGTCGTGAGCCATGCCAACCCGAACTCCTGGTAAGGGCGCAGAGTGGCCTCGAGCGTTGTCGGGGCCTCGACGAGCGGGGGCTCCCGAAGTGCTTGAAGGAGGAGATCGAGGCGCTCGTCGGCGACAACGGGAGTACCGTCGTACTCTCCCACCAGCACGGCCCGCAGGGCCTCGGCAGCCGGCAGAGTGCCCTCGAGAGGCAGCCCGTCTGGCAGACGAGCCAGCTCCTTCGGGTCGAGGAGCACCCAATCGCCACGAAAGCGGACAATCGGCCGCCTGAGACCCAGCAGATCGGCAAACTCGGTGCCGTCGAGCACCAGCTCGCCGAGGGTCACCTCCCACTTGAACGAGAGTGCGCGGTCGAGGTCGAGACGGCCGTGCTCGTCAGTCGCAGACTCGATCCGCATGCGAGCGCGAATTCGCTGCTTGCCCGCCTTGGCGAATGCTTCCGGAAGACGCACCTCCAGCCCAGCTTCTTGCAGCGCCATCGCCCCGTGCTCGATGAAGGCCCAGGCCACCTTCGCAGACCAGAGGGGGGCTTTGGGCCTCTTTCCATTGAGGCAGGCGCCCAGCGGTTCGAAGATTCGCGCCGCACGAGCCAGCCCACTGACGGCAGCATGCGCAGGATGGTGCCAGTCCACGCCATCAATTGAAATGAGACCACCCGACTCCCACGCCTTCGCAAGTGGAACGCCCGCATCAAAAGCGCCGGGTGGGTGAATTCGAAGCTGTACCGGAAACCGGGTGCCGGAGGGGTCGTCCGGCAGCTGCAGGGCCAAGCCCACCCGGAGCCCTACCTCCTCTGCCTGCTCCGTCCACGCACGGAGCGTCTCGGGGATGCCCTGGAACCTGGCATCTCTTGGAGCAAACGAAGCATCCGATCCCCGGAGACCATCTGCCAGCTCACGCACCCAGCCCCGACAAGGTCCCGGGTGACGCTCCTGTCGATACACAGCGTCTACGATGGCATCGATGAAGCTTCGAACCGCGTACTCGGCAGGGAGGAGCTTGATTGCCCCGCGACCTGTCTCGCGCACGGGAACGGCTCGACACACGACCGGAGTGGCATCGACGATGCGGGAGAAGCGCTCGACATCCTCGACATGAGCCAGCTGCGCCCGCCAGTGTGCCTCTCCATGCCCCACCGCTGGGACGACCCGCTGCCGCGCAGCCAGCTCGAGGCCGAGCTTCGCGGCAGCTGACCAGCAGCGAAGAGCATCGGACACGGCGGCGTCAATCTCCAGCGCCGCAAGAGGCGGCAGAGCATCCACGACAGACATCTGTTGTCCGCGGGTGCGAGCGCGCTTTACCGCGGCGCCGGGCTGCGCGAGGTACCTATGCTTGGTGCTCCCGAGACCTCTGAGAGCGGGCAAGTCCTCGTCGATTGCTGCCTGCACGTGCAAGGTTGGCGACCAAAAGAAAAGTCGACCATCTGGCGTCCACGATGCTTGCAGCTGACCCATCGCTCGCTATCCCTGGCGCAGTCCCCCACCTCGCGAGTCGGCCGCGACCGCTGTCGCGTCGCACCCAATGCGCGTCTGCACGACTCTACACTCGCCCGGCTGCGGACCCGGCACATCACCATCAGACCGGCTGGCGAGCGCAGCCGTGAAGCTCAATCCCTACGCCTGGAATGGACAATAAGAAAATGTTCGCACGACAGTACGTGCCGTCACAGCAAGTGTGAAGTGCGTTGCGCGTAGCGATCTCGCCCGTCGAAAATCAAGGGGCCAACAAAAACCCTAGACACAAAGCCATTTACGTCCTTGCAGGCAGACTATCCACTCGATGCCTGACACTGCACGACGCACGCCCTGGTGTCGACCACGTATGGGCTCGAACGTGAGTCCAGCGTCTGCAGCACTCGGAGCCCAGGATGCCGCGCGACTTTAGAAAAAGTCGTCGTCTTCCTCGTCGTCGCTGCCCCCGCCGTCACCCCACTCGATGCCACAGAGGCGCTCGATGAGAGACACGACCTCCTCCCCGGTCGGCTCGAAGTCCGAGCTCGACTCGATCTCCTCTTCGAGGACCGTGGCGAGGCTGCCGTCGAGGGCACCCTCCTCCTCGAGTGCGAGCACGATGTCGTCTTCGCCGGACTCGTCGCCGTATTCTTCGAGGAGCTCGAGCGTGTAGCTCACCACCGCCTCGGCCTCGGGCGACTCGCCCAAGGCTTCGAAGTACCGGTCGAGCCTCTCGACCAGAGAATCTCTCAGTGCGGACGGCAACTCCACGGTCGGCCTCCCAGACGATGACCTGCGCCCTGCTAGCGTTCCCGATCACCACTGACAAGCGGTGAGCAGCGTTTATGCAATAGCGAAGGAATAACGCAGAAAACAACGAGCCCGCCCCAGCCATGCCAGAGACCTACACACGCTGAGCCGACAGCAGGTCACAGCGCGAGGTTAGGACGAGGCTAGGCTCGCTCACGCAGAACGGCCGGAGGCTCCGTGCAGTACACCGATGACTTGATCCGTGCCCTCCCCAAGACGGATCTTCACTGCCACCTCGACGGCTCTCTGCGCCTCGAGACCCTCATCGACCTGGCGCGGCAGCGGAAGGTGCAGCTTCCTTCCGAGACACCCGAGGGCCTGCGCGAGTTGGTGTTCAAGGAGGTCTACCGTGACCTTCCCGACTACCTCCACGGCTTTGCCTACACCTGCGCCGTGCTGACCGACGAGCAGGCTCTCGAGCGAGTCGCCTTCGAGCTGGGCCAGGACTGCCTTGCCGAAGGGGTCCGCTACCTCGAGGTCCGCTTCGCCCCACAGCTGCACGTCCGCCAGGGCTTCAGCGTGGCAGACGTACTCGCTGCTGTGACGCGAGGCCTGGAGCGCGTCCGGCGTGAACACGAGGCCACGGAGAGCGTCAAGTCCGGCATGGAGCCCCCCTTCCGATTTGGTCTGATCTGCTGCGCTATGCGGATGTTCACGGGTGGCTTCGGCCCCTGGTACCGCGACCTGCTCTCCGTGCTCAGCCACTGGCCAGTCAAGAAGGTCTACGGCGTTGCCTCGCTCTCGCTGGTCCGAGAGGTCATCGATGCACGAGATCGCCTGGGCCTACCCGTCGTCGGGTTCGACCTGGCGGGGGCCGAGTCGGGCCACCCCGCCTCCGACCACATTGATGCCTACCGGCTCGCCCTCCGCAACTTCCTACGGCGCACGGTGCATGCTGGGGAGGCCTACGGTCCGGAGAGCATCTTCCAGGGCATCACCCTGCTGCACGCCGACCGCATCGGACACGGAACGAGCCTGTTCAGCGCCGAACAGGTGCAGTCCCCCGTGGAGGACCCCCAGCGCTATGTACGCAGGCTCTCCGAGTACATCGCCGACCGTCGCGTGCTGATCGAGGTCTGCGTCACATCCAACCTCCAGACGATGCCTCACCTACGCCGAGTGGAGGACCACCCCCTCGGTCGCATGATCCAGGAGCGCATCTCGGTGTCGCTGTGTACCGACAACCGGCTCGTGTCACGGACGACCATCAGTGAGGAGGTGCGCAAGGTCGTCGACGCGTTCGACCTGTCCCCCGCCGAGCTTCACCGGCTGACCCTTCACGGCTTCAAGAGGAGCTTCTTCCCAGGCTCCTACAAGGAGAAGCGGACCTACGTGCGACAGGTCATCGACTACTACGACCGCGTCGCCAGAGAGCATGGGATTCCGCAGGTCGACAGAGGCGACCAGCACTGAGACGACTCACTCCTCGCTGACAGGAGACGCCCCCAGGCCGGGTCCCGCATCATCGGGGCCGACGCCTCGTCCCACCTCGGTCGCCTCTGCGAACGCCACCTCGGGAAGCGTACCGAGGCCAAGAACGAGCGAGACCACCTTGGGGTAGTCCGTTCCGAAGGCTTGGTTGATCGTGAGGAGTGTCATCGCGACGCCGACAGGCCCACCCGCACCGTATGCGAATCGCGCACCCGTCTTGATCGGTCCGACCCAGGGGGCCAGCGGCGGAATCAGCGGCAGCAGGCGTCCCACTGGGCTCGACAGCGCACGCAGAAGGTGACCCGAGACAACCTTCGCCCCGAAGGCCCCCGTCGCACCGCTACCGAGAGCCGCGGTACCCAGCCAACCATTCTGCGCCCGTGCCTGGCTCGCCGCGTCCAGGCTCTCCAGCGGCACGCCATGGGAGCCAGTGCTTGGAATCATCACCGCGGTCAGAGCACGCGCCTTCGCGAGTGGCGCCTCGACCTCGCGGGTGACGCGCGCCTGCCCGAGCCGCTTGGCCGTGTGATCCACGATCTGTTCGAGGGTCACCCGATCGGTCGCATACCCAAGCGGCGTGCAGTACGACCACCAGAGGCGCTCGACCAGACGATGTGCAAGCTCCGACCGCGTGACGGCGCGCGGAGGGATGCCGGCGGCTCGCAGCACAGCGGTGAGATCCTCGGCCCGATGGAGGACCAGCATCTGCTTGGCCAGGTCTCGCGTCACGCCCAAGGCTCCCCTCCTCTGCGATCGTCGACGATGATACGCCGCTGCGCCCTCACTATTTCTTAGCTCGCCATCTTCGTGAGGCGTGTCACGCGCTGTCGGGAGGAAGCGGGTGGGCCTAGATGCCGCAGAGGACGAGACGCCTCGCAGCGTGGCGTTATGAAGTGCCGCGAAACATACGAAGTCTGCCGCGCCGGTGACGAACCAACCGTTCGCTTGAGAGCAGACTCCTCACCCCACTTCTACATGCAGGACGGGAGCAGACATGGTCAACAAGGTCATCCTCGTGGGCAATCTCGGTCGTGACCCCGAGACGCGTACCGCCAACAGCGGCACCATGATCGCAAAGCTCAACATCGCCACAAACGAACGCCAGAAGGACCGCGACGGCAACTGGACCGACCACACCGAGTGGCACCGCGTCGTCTGCTTCGGCCGCACGGCCGAGAACGTCTCGAAGTTCCTCCGCAAGGGCCGGCAGGTCTACATCGAGGGGCGCATTCGCACCCAGAAGTGGCAGGACGACAAGGGAATGGACCGCTACACGACCGAGATCATCGCAAACACCATCCAGTTCATCGGTGGACGCGAGGGTGGCGGTGACTACGGCGGCGGTGGCGGTGGCGGTGGCGGTGGCGGCTACTCCGGTGGTGGCGGTGGCTACTCCGGTGGTGGTGGCGGCGGTACCGGTGGTGGCGGCGGCTACTCCGGCGGCGGCGGTGGTGGTGGCTACTCCGGCGGTGGCGGTGCTGGTGGCGGCGGCGGTGCCGACGACGACATTCCGTTCTAGGTCTCCCCAGGGGCGCATGGCATGCTGAACCCCTCACCCCGGAACACGGCCCCATGCGCCCTCACGAAGCCACTCCCCACCCGTGCGCGCCACAGCCATGAGGAGCTGGCGAACGCTCCTTGCTGTGGCAGTCCTCTCGGTCTTGCTCGGCACGCTCGCTGTCGTCGGGTTGGCGGCCGGTGAGAGCTGCTTCGAGCCGGGCCCGTCCGAGCTCTCGCTGTCACGAATCGCTCGGGTCAAGCGGGCCGTCGATGCGCACACCAGAGCACCGAGCGAGCCACTTCTCCTCGACGGTGACGAGGCCACATTCCTGCTCGCTGACTACCTCGCCTACCCGGTCACCCTGAAGGCCGAGGACTCAGAGGTCCGAGCCGAGCTCGCTGCTCCTGCCATGGGAACATGCTTCAACATTCGCTATGCGGGGGGCATCGCAGTGACAGAAGCGGGTGTGCAGCTCTCTCCGAGACAGCTGACCATCGGCTACCTGGACGTGTCCGTCATCGCACGCCTTCGTCACTGGCACCTCCCACAGTGGCTTCCGCTTCGCCCTCACGCGGCTAGACTCGTGGCCGCGACGAAGGGCCTCGAGGTGCGTGACGGCATCCTCTCGGTGCACATCGCAGATCCATGGAGTCTGAAGTGAAGTGGCTACTCCTCACCCTGCTCCTCGCCGCTGGCTGCTCGCAGCGCATCAGGGTCCGCTCACAGCCCTCTACCGCCGACATCCTGCTGCCGGACGGCAGACGCCTACTCACTCCCGCCCAGTTTCGACTCAAGCGAACGCCCTTTCGCGCACAGCTCGCCGAGGTCACTGCGGTCGGGTACCGGCCTATGGTCATCGACCTTCGGCGCAGAGGCTCGAGACGCGACCTCTACGTGGTGCTCGTGCCCGAGCACGGCCCGGCAGGCTCGTGGACAGAGAGCGAGACACCGGGCGGCGGGGAATAAGACGACACTGTGAGTTGTTGCTCGACCCAACTCGATGGCCGCATTGCACCCCTCGAAACCAGGTGGCCGCGACGCAGCGTCTCAACTAATGTCTGACGCGAGCTTCCTCTACTGATGGGAAGCGACAAAAAGGCGAGGTTTGTGCAATGGGGATTCAACGAGGATGGCTGACGACGGCAGGTGCCCTCTCACTGGCCCTGGCGCTCGCCTGCGGGGGAATGGGTCCTGCGTCGAGCGATTCCCTTGGCGACAAGGGCAAGAACGGTCTTCCCAAGGCCCTCAAGGTGGGTAAGTCTGCCGTCGAGAATAAAGCCCGCACGAAGAGGCCGTCGCGCAAGCAGCTCTCCGCGAACGCCCGCAAGGGCGAGTTCGTCGTGAAGCTGCGCGCCGGTGTCGACAGCCTGAAGTTCCCCAATGGTAAGAGTGTCCAGTCGGGCAGGAAGGACCTCGACTCCGCCCTCGGAAGCCTGGCACTCAACGGAGCTGGCAAGGTCCATCGCAAGTCGGCTCAAGACAAGAAGCTCGCGCGGGTGCTCGGCTTTGACCGGACGATTCGCATCAAGACCAACAAGCCCGCCGACTTCGTCCTCTCCAAGCTCGGAAACCACCCGGATGTGGAGTGGGTCGAGCAGGTGACCAAGGTCAGGGCGCACAGCGCTCCCAACGACCCCTACTTCGACTACCAGTGGCACATGTCCAACCTCAACGTCACCAAGGCGTGGGAGACGACTAAGGGCAAGGGCGTGGTCGTCGCAGTGATCGACACCGGCGTGTCTGCTGGAGAGGACGGCTACTTCAAGCTCCTGCAGGGCTACGACTTCGTCGACAACGACACCACCCCCGACGACGAGCAGGGCCACGGCAGCCACGTCGCCGGCACCATCGGCCAAAAGTCCGACAACGGCATCGGGGTTGCCGGCGTCGCACCCGAGGTCACCATCCTCCCGGTCCGCGTGCTCGATGCAAACGGCAGTGGCTCCAACACGTGGGTGGCCAACGGCATCATCTGGGCCGTCGACAACGGTGCGAACATCATCAACCTCAGCCTGGGCTCAGCCTCGAACTCCGAGGTCGTCGCCGATGCATGCGCTTACGCCTACAACCGCGGCGTCACCGTGCTTGCTGCCACTGGAAACGACGGCTTCACAGACTTCATCGGCTACCCGGCAGCCCTCGACACCACAATCGCGGTCGGATCCGTTGGGCAGAACAACGACATCGCGCCCTACTCCAATCAGGGCCAGCAGATCGACATCGTCGGCCCTGGTGGCGATCAGTCCATGGGGGAGGCCGCTGGGGTCCTGCAGGAGACTCGCCTCAACGGACAGTGGGGGTATGTCTTCTTCCAGGGCACCTCGATGGCCACGCCACACGCCGCAGGCGTCGCCGCCTTGGTCTACGCCAACGGAACGACCAGCCCCGACGAGATCCGGAGGGTCCTCACCAGCTCTGCCAAAGACCTCGGAGCCAGCGGCTGGGACACCGTCTACGGTCACGGCATGATCGATCCGGTCGCAGCACTCGCCGTGAAGGGACGTAAGCCTGGCAAGACCGGCAAGGGCTTCGAGATCGTCGCCAAGCGCGTGCGACAGATGGGCGAGCACCGCGCCGTCGTCGAGTGGCTCACGTCGGCTCCAGGCTCGACGATGCTCCGCGGTGGCGGCCAGAAGGAGATGGAGAAGCACCCCACTCGTGCTCATCGCGTGACCGTTGAGGGTCGCCCCGGGCAGACCATCGAGTTCGAGATCGGCTCTCAGGCGAACGGCCAGACCGCTCGCGACACCATCAAGGTCTCCTTCTGATTTCCGGGCTCTCGCCCCTAGCGCTCGCGCGAACCCCCACTCCGACAGAGCGCCTGGACCGCCTCTCGGAGCGGGTCGGCGTGCAGCTCTGGGTCAAGCGTGACGATCTGACTGGCTTCGGCCTGTCGGGAAACAAGGTCCGCAAGCTGGAGTGGCTCTTCGCCGACGCCCGCGCGCGCGGCGCCGACACCGTGATCACTTGCGGAGGGCTGCAGTCCAACCATGCGCGCGCCACGGCAGTAGCCGCCCGGCGCTGCGGCCTCGATCCTGTCCTGCTTCTCCGTGGAGACACACCCGATCCGGTGGACGGCAACCTCCTCCTCGACCAGCTGGTGGACGCGCAGATCCACACCTGCTCGGCCGAGGACTACGCCTCCAGCCGAGCCGAGCTGATGGCTGGCATCGCAGCAGACCTTCGGTCGGCCGGTCGCAGGCCGTACGTGATCCCCGAGGGGGGCTCCAACGGCATCGGAGCCATCGGCTTCATCCGTGCGGTCGAGGAGCTGGACGCTCTGCCACCCTTCGACACCATCGTGTGTCCTGTCGGCTCGGGCGGCACACTCGCCGGTCTCGTGCTTGGGCGGCCGCAGGCCCATGTTCGCGGCTACGCCGTGTGCGACGACGCACCCACCTTCGTGTCCAAGGTACTCGCGATTGCCGACGAGCTGAAGCTCGAGGTCCCAAGCTCAGGCTGGTCCATCTGCGAGACCTTTCGCGGTGAGGCCTACGGCATCGCCTCTCCGGCGGTATGGAAGACGATTGCGGAAGCCGCTCGCACAGAGGGACTGCTGCTCGACCCCACGTACACAGGGAAGGCCTTCCACGGCATGCTGACCGAAGCCAGGGCCGGTCTCCTCGGTGAACGCATCCTGTTCTGGCACACTGGCGGCGCCTTCGGCCTCTTCGGCCGGGGTGCGGAGGTGCCTTGAATGGCCGATGATGGGCCGCCTCGGATGGCGGTCCTCACAAATCCCCGAGCGCGGAGAAACCGCCGCAACCCGCGACGAATCGAGAGCCTGCGCGCGATTCTCGGCGACCTCGGTGACGTCTTTGCACCGGATGGCCTCGACGCCCTGCAGGAGGTGCTTCAGGCGCTGCGGCAACAGGAGGTCCAACTCCTGGTCGTCGATGGAGGCGACGGAACCCTCCACCGGGTGCTGACCGGGGTCTGCCATGCCTGGGGAGAGGCGCCCTGGCCACGGTTCGTCATCCTGCGCAGTGGCACCATGAACATCGTCGCCGCATCCATTGGCGCGCGCGGCCGACCGGATCAGGCCCTCCGACGGCTGGTGCACGCGCTGCGGGAGGGACGCTCACTAGCCACAGCGCGACGCTGGGCCCTGCGTGTCGATGATCGACTCGGCTTCATCTTCGGCAACGGCATCGTCGCCCGCTACCTGGAGGTTCACTACGAGGGGGGTGGCAGCCCGTTGAATGCGGCTCGCCTCCTGGGCCTCGGAGCGCTCTCCGCGCTCGTCGGTGGCCCGCTCTCACGCCGCCTGACCCGGCCCTGGCACGGCGAGCTGGTGCTCGACGGCACCTCTTGCGGAACACGTGACTGGACCGCAGTGGCCATCGGCACCGTCGAGCAGATCGGCCTCGGATTCCGTCCGTTCCCAGACATCGCGACCCACCCCGGCGAAGCTCAGGTCGTGCAGGTCGGTGCCGGCGTGGGTGCCCTCGCCCTAGACCTCCACAACATCCTGCTCGGCCGACACCTTCAGCGCCCCGGAAACCGAACCACGCTCGCGACCACCATCGAGCTACGCGGGCAAGGCGGGCTCGACTATATGCTGGACGGTGACTTCTACCGAGGTGCTCCCACGGTCATCATCACCATGGAGAGACCTGTAGAGTTTGTGCTACCCGCGTAAAGACACATCCATGCAGCCCCCACGAGCGCTGCCCTGTTGTAGGTTGCCGGCGGAGCTTCGACATGCCAGACCTTGAATCCGTGCGCGCGGACCAAGCCGTCCGAATCCTGCTCGAAGAGACGGACCCCGTTCGGCGAGCCCGCGCTCACTACGTGCTAAGCCGTCGTGCGCTCGAGCGTGACGATGAGCCATCTGCCCGAGACCACCTCAGCGAGGCCATCGACCTCGATCCGACGGACGAGCGACCGCGCGTCGCCCTGAAGGACCTGACGAGGCCCGAGGTTTCGAAGCGTGGACTCGCATCGGTCTTCCGATTTCTTCGTGGTGAATAGACTAGTCGAGGTAGCCGAGGGCACGCAGCGCGCGCTCCATGGCAGGCGCTAGCGGCGGCTCTTCTCGATGGTCCGGAGCCTGACCGTCCCAACGAGCGACCAGGGCAGCCAGCAGAGCGCCGAGCCCAAGCGGTCCAGACTCCACAGCGGGGGGCTCTCCAAACACGGGAGCAGCTCGCACCACGGAGTCCCCCATGACGACGCCTCGGTGAAAGTCTAGATTATTCCAGCCGTCTACACGCTCCCTCGCTCGAGGTCGTGTCGCCTCGAGGAACAGGGGTCGCGTCGGTCGCTCCGGCCAGCCGTCCTCATCCACATACGGACCCGCTCTCACGAGGCGCTCGAAGCGCTGCCGCGGCTCTCCCAGGCGAGGTTCGAGCCCGACGAGCGCCTCGAGTGTGCCGGCCAGCCCGACCAACCCCACCTGACTGCGGACCACGGCCCCCCGCGCCACAGGCAACCCTCGCCCCGCAACGAGCAAGGGGACCCGCAAGGCACCATCCGTCACGTCGGACCCATGGGACAGCGCGTAGAGCGGATGCTCACCGAGCACCTCTCCGTGGTCAGCCGTGACGACCACGAGCGTCTCGTCCATCAAGCCCGCGCCCTCGAGACCCGAGAGCAACCGGCCGACGGCCGCGTCGGCGGCGTGGACCTCGGCCACGTAGCGGCCTACGACAGCGGCGAGGTCATCGGCGTCTTCCGTGCCCGCCTCGATGGCCGCCACGAGGTCGACCTGCGACGCATACGGGTCCACATAGGGCCCTGCATAGCCGTCGGGCAGCCATGGATTCGCTCCCTCCGGAGCATAGGGTGCATGTGGGTCGAACAGGTGAACGAACAGGAACAGCGGCTTGTCTGGAGGCCGACCGTGCACGTGTGACAGCGCTCGCGAGACCACGCCATCAGCGCGGTCCTGGTAGGCCAGACCGTCGAGGGAGGGCAGAGCGTCGTCATAGACGGCGAAGCCCTGATCCAGGCCCATCGCCGCTTCGAGCGGCGCGCCTCCGACAGCCGCGACCGTGTGCCAGCCCTCCTCGGAGAGCCTCTCCGCCAGCGTCTCCAGCACCGCAGGCACCGGGTAGCCGTTGCGAACCACCGTGTGGCCATGGGGGTCGAGGCCCGTGAACATCGTCGTGTGGCTCGACAGGGTCGATGGCGCGGATGCCCAAGCTCGCTCGAAGCGAACGCCCGACGCTGCAAGCGCGTCGAGGTGAGGTGTCGCCGGGGGGGCACCCACACGAAGACCTGGGGGCGCTCCGTAGCAGGACAGCGCGTCAGCCCGTGTGGTGTCCAGGCTGACCAAGATGAGGTTCGGCGCCGCCAGGGCCGTCGCCATCCACCACCACACCTCTGCCCTCCACACGCACTGGTTAGTGTCCCTGTGTACCTCGCTTGGTCCCTGTCCGATGCAGCTCTTCCTACTCCTGATCGCCTGCGGGGGCGGTGCGTCTCCACAGCCACCACCCGATTCCTCGGCTTGGCGCGACCTCGGCCTTCCACCCGACGGTGGGACCGTCCTGTGGGCCGACGCGGAGCTCCTCACGACAGCCCACCCGGGCGACTCGCCAGGCGAGCTCGCCGCGCTGTACGCCGCAGCCCTCGACGCCGGCGGACACAGCAAGACCCTGGACACCTCCGCGCCACCCTTCGTCTCGCAGCGCTGGGCGACCCCCGAGGGCAGCGTCCTCGATCTGGCGGTGACGCCGCGCACTGGTGGTGGCCTCACCGCCAGCGTGACTCGGGTCCCGGGGGCCGCACCATGAGCCTGCCCCTCGCCCTTTTCGTCGGTGCACTGGGCGCGACCGGACTGATGCGCCTCGCGGAGGTCGTCGTCTCGGTGCGCCGCATGCGAGCGCGACCCGAGGCCGTCGTGTCGGAGGCACGGCTGTTTCCAGTAATGGTGCTGCTTCACGTTGCCGTCGTCGTCCTCCCGATCGTCGAGGTCGTCTGGCTGGAGCGACCCTTCTCACCCATCGTGATGTCCCTCGCGGCAGCGGTGCTCGCCTGCGCGACCGGCCTGCGTGTGTGGACCCTGCGCAGCATCGGCCGCGCATGGAACGTCCGCGTCGTCGCTCCGGAGGAGGGAACCATCTGCACTGAGGGCCCCTACCGCTGGATTCGACACCCGAACTACCTGGTCGTGATCCTGGAGCTGGCGGCCTTGCCGCTCCTCCACGGCGCATGGATCTCCGCGCTCGTCCTCGGCGCCCTCAATGCGCTTGTTCTGACCCAGCGGATTCGGACGGAAGAGGCCATGCTTCAGACCATCCCAGCCTGGCGACAGGCCATGACCACCCGCAAGCGCCTCGTGCCGGGACTGTTCTGACGTGATCTGGCGTCTCGCCGACCATCACCACACGTTTCCCGACCCCACGGACGCCGAGCCGACCGGGCTGCTGGCCGTGGGCGGTGACCTTCATCCGGGACGTGTCCTCGCGGCCTACCGCAGGGGGATCTTTCCCTGGTTCTCCGCCGGCCAGCCGATCCTCTGGTGGTCACCAGATCCACGCTCCGTGCTCGACATTCGAGACTTCCGTGTCCAACGAAGCCTCGCGAAGCGCGTTCGACAGCGTCCCTACACCATCACGCTCGACACCGCCTTCCCCGAGGTGGTGCAGGCCTGTGCCAGCGCCCCCCGGCCAGAGCAGGACGGCACGTGGATCACCCCAGACATGGAGCGCTGCTACACCGCCCTCCACCGCGCGGGACATGCCCACTCGGTCGAGGCCTGGCGAGGTGACGAGCTCGTGGGTGGGCTCTACGGCGTGGTTGTTGGAACCATGTTTTGCGGCGAATCCATGTTCGCCCGTGCCTCCGATGCCTCCAAGATCGGCTTCGTCCATCTCGTGAGACAGCTCGAGCGCTGGGGCTTCGAGAGGATCGACTGTCAGATGCGCACGGAGCACCTCGCCCGCTTCGGCGCGAGGGAGATCCCAAGGGCAGACTTCCTACAGGCGCTGCGTGGGCGGTCGCAGCAGGCCTTGCGACCCGGGCCGTGGACATTCGATCGAGACTTTGTCTGCAGGGGATGAGGTATCGTCTGGTCCCACTGAGCCCGCCATGCACGTGACGACCGAAAAGACCCCTCTCGATGACTTCCTCGACCAACATCGAGTCGAGAGGCTGACGGACTACTTGGAAGCCTTCGACGAGCATCCGTCCCAGGCCCTCACCCGACGGCTCAAGTGGGCCACGGAGCACGCAGACGACCCGGTGTACGGGGACGAGGCGACCTTCCTGCTCGAGCGCGTCGACGAGCTCAAGCAGCGCATCATCGAGGAAGCGGCCCAGGCAGAGCTGGACCAGGTCGAGGATGCCGACAGTGTCGACAACCTCGTCGACTCGCCCAGCACGGTCGAGGTCACACGCGACGATTCGCCCTACCGCGAGCAGTACGATCTGCACTTCGGGGGCATCATGCCCATGGAGGATCTCTCCGAGCCGCCGACACACTCCCAGTCGAAGCCGCCGCTCAACCTCTCGACCACCGGCCCCACGAGCGACCGCATCCAGTCGCTACCAGAGCCAACGGGTGCCGCCCCGAGCGACCCCTTCGACTCGCTGCCGCTCACTGCGCCTCGCACGCTGCCGGACACCGCGGCCGTCAGCCAAGCCTCGATGTCGCAGTCCG
>PKDJ01000299.1 GCA_002862545.1 Pseudomonadota bacterium | reverse complement strand
CGGGCTCACGCCTCCGGCGGCGTCGTCGTGATGGAGCGAGCCAGGCGGAACCCGATGCGATCGGCGCGAGTCGACGCATCGACCTCGGTGCGCCGCGCGGACCTCAGCCCGGCAGCCGTGTCGCTCCAGTGCCCTCCACGCACCACCCTCTCGGTGCGCGTCGTGGAGGTCTCGGAGTCCAGGACGACCCGCCCGTCCACGACCACCGGCCCATCGCCGACCGAGACATCGGCGCACCACTCCATCATGTTGCCGGCCATGCCGCGGCAGCCGTAGGGCCCGACATCCAGACTGGTGTCGCGGATCGACTGGGGGCGGGGGGCCCCCGCACAGCTGTCGCGCATGCGCGCCCATGACGGATCGCAGCCGGCGCCCCACGGGTAGGGTCGACCGTCCACGCCGCGAGCCGCCTTCTCCCACTCCAGCTCGAAGGGCAGCCTCCAGGGCCGTCCGGTCTGACGAGACAGCCAGGCGGCATAGGCCATCGCGCTCTGCCAGGAGACGGAGAACACCGGCCAGTCCAGATCCCACGAGGGGTCGACGAGGGCATGGCGCTCACCCTGCAGCACGACCAGCGGCACACCCGCCGCCAGACCGAGCGCCGGCCCCACGGGCATGAGGTCTTCGACCTGCCCCCCACCGGCACGGAGGTCGTCCAAGAAGGCGAGGTACTCCCTGATGGTCACCGGATCGCGCCGCATGACGAAGCCCGGACACCAGATCCGCTGACGCGGCAGCGCACCGGCGGCCTCTCGATCGCCGCCCGCGACGAAGAGCCCCGCCGGCACGTAGCAGTCTCCATCCTCGAGCGAGCCCGCTGGCAGCAAGCGCACCTCGCTCGGCTCGCTGCCTCGCGCTCCGGCCTCGACGAGGCTGCCGCGACGATGCACCTCGACCGGCACGACGGCCCGGTCGAACCCCGGCGCAGAGACCTCGCAGACGTAGGCTCCATGGGGAACGAGACGCTGCGCCCCCACATCGAGCCGAATGCTCTCTCCCTGCTCCACGAGGCGTCCGTAGCGCGACACCATGGGCTGCAGGACGGCCTGTGCGGCCGCGGGGCGAACCGACAGGTGAACCTCGCCCTCCCCACGCAGGTACTCCTCGAAGAGCCCGCGCTCCTCATGCTCGCTCGGCAGGGCATCCACATGGATGCGGAGCAAGGCTTCGAAACGAGCGGTCGGCCGACCCGCGGCCTCCGCCGAGCTGTGGAGCGCCCGATAGCGAGACGCGAACATCACGTGCGCCTCAGCGATCTCCGGCGACTGCGCCAGTGCCCCGTGCAGCAGCTGCTCTTGCTCCAGCTCGACCAGGGCGATCTGCTGCCGGCATGCCCGCTCAGCCTCGCGCCGCTCCCAGGCTGCCAGCTTCTCGGACTCACGCTGCCACGGCTGCAGCGCAGCCAGGGCCTGAGTGGCCTGTCGACCCAGATCCGCCGCGCGACCCCGCAGCTCCGCGAGATCGGTCTCCAGCTCCATGGCTCGGGCGTAGGTCTTCCGGCCCTCCGCAGCGCGCCGCTCACCCGCCGCCCAGATGTTGAGGCTCTGGAGCATGTCCGTCGCGCTCTCGAAGCGCTTCTCTGGCTCCCGCTCCATCGCCCGCTCGCAGACCGCCACCAGGCCGTCGAGGTCGTGCAGCTCGCACCACTCCGCGACCCCGAAGCGCTTCATCCGGCGCCGGAGCGACTCCGGAGGTCCAGCCTTCACCTGCTCGAGGATCTGCTGAGGGTCCGAGCCGACGTAGGGAGCGACCTCGCCGAGTACCTGGTAGAGCGTGGCGCCGAGTGCGTAGACGTCGGTGCGCAGATCCGCGACCGCGTTGCCGACGCTGGCCTGCTCCGGTGCCATGAAGGGCGGTGTGCCCGCCACCGAGCCCATCAGGGTCGCGCTGCCGGCCGTCGTGCGGTTGGTGACGACGCGGCCCTCCAGCTCGGGCTCCGGCGAGGTCAGGACCTTGGCGAGTCCCCAGTCGACGACCAGCACCTCACCATGCTCGCCGACCATGACGTTCTCGGGCTTCAGGTCGCGGTGAACGACGCCTCGGTCGTGGGCGTAGGCGACCGCCTCACACACGCGCAGGAAGGCATCGACCAGGCGCCGAATCGTCCACGGATGATCGGTCTTTCCCGCCGTGGCAGCCCGATGGGCTCCAAGGATGGTCTCCCGGAAGTTCCGCCCCTGGATCTCCCTCATGGTGAACCACGCCCGGCCGTCGGGGAGCTCGCCCACGTCGTAGACCGGGACGATCCCCGGGTGCTGCAGCTGGGAGGTGGCCTGGGCCTCCGCGACGAAGCGCGCGGCGAGGTCACTGCGCACGGAGGGCGCCGTCAGGACCTTCATCGCCACCTGCCGCTGGAGGATCTGATCGTGCACCCTCCAGACCTCTCCGGTGCCGCCGAAGCCGAGGAGATCGCGGATCACATAGCGACCCGCCACGCGACGATCCGGCCACAGCTGGAACCGCCGACGGCCCGTCGTCGGGCCCTCACCCGACATCGCCGCGGTGGGTGGCGGCGCGAAGGAATCGAAGTCCAGCGTGTAGGCCGAGCGCTTGCTCGGATCGCCGCCGTCGTCCTCAGGACCCGTGAGGTGACTGGGAAGTGCTGAATCATCCGAGCTGTCGGTCGCGAGTCGCTCGATGAGCGACGCGGTCTGCTCGTCCGAGAGTCCGAGTTCGGCAGCAACGACGAGAAGCTCGGCAGTCTGCATCGGTCAGCCCGCGGAGGAGATGCGTGGCTTCGCATCTGCCTGAAGGAGGTGAGACCAGTTCCGACCATCCCGGACGTACCGGGTAGCCACCTCTGGATCGACGGCGGGAGAGAACAGAAAGCCCTGTCCCACGCGACAGCCACACTCGATCAGCTGTCGAGCTTGGTGCACCTTCTCGATCCCCTCGGCGATCACACCCGACCCCAGGCGTGTCGACAGGTCCATCACCGTCTCGAGGATCGGCACGGGCGTCTCTCCGTCGAGCTCTTGGACGAAGGCCCGGTCGATCTTGATGACCTCGATGTTGAAGGAGTGCATGTAGTAGAGCGAGCTGAAGCCCGTACCGAAGTCGTCGACGTACAGCCCATAGCCAAGCTGGCGAAGCTCATCGAAGATGGCCGTGCTCTCCCCGAGCGCGAGCACGGACTCGGTGAGCTCGAGCTTGATCGCCGTCGCTGGGATGCCACTCGACTGCGCGAAGTCCTTGAAGCTCTTCACGAGGCCCGGGTTGACGGAGCGCGCGCTGACGTTCACCGAGACGTACAGATCTGGGCGCACCTCGAGCCAGCTCGCCAAGCGGGAGCACGCGTCCGCCAGCACCCCATCGAGGATGGCATTCACCACCCCCAGCTCTTCCGCGGCCTCGATGAACTGGCCCGGGCCAATGATGCGTCCGTCGCTGTCTCGCATGCGCACCAGGGCCTCGAAGCCCAGGATCTCCCCGGTGACGAGATCGAGGATGGGCTGGTAGTGCACCACCCACTCCCCCGAATCACGATTCTGCTTCAGCAGCGTCTCGATGTAGAGCTTGCGCATGACCGTGTCGTGCATCGCCTGGTCGAACAAGCGAATCCGATTCTTGCCCTCGGTCTTGGCCGCGTACATCGCTATGTCCGCATCCCGTAGGAGCTCCTTCACATCCGCATACCCTCGCGAGGAGCACGCGATTCCGACGCTCGCCCCCGTCTTCAGGGTCCGGCCCTCGACGGTCATCGGTGCGGAGAGCGCCTCGAGGAGCCGACGCGCGACCTCCACAGCGTCCTCGGTGGCCTCGATGGGATCGAGGACGACCGTGAACTCGTCGCCGCCGAGTCGGGCGACCGTGTCTCCAGGGCGGACCACCTCCTTGAGCCGAGTCGCCACGGCCGCCAGCAGCGCGTCGCCCGCCCGGTGGCCCAGTGAGTCGTTGATCGTCTTGAAGCCATCCAAGTCCAGGAAGATCACGGCGAACTGGTAGGCCGGGTTTCGCCGCGAGCGCGCAGCACAGTGAACCAACCGATTCTCGAGCAAGCTTCGGTTGGGCAGCAGCGTCAGCTGATCGTGGAAGGCGTTGTAGGAGAGCTGTGCCTCGATCCGACGCCGATCGGTGACATCCATCATGGACCCGGCGATGGTCAGCCTGCCCATCACTTCGTGAGCATTGGCCGTCATCTCGATCCACCGGTACTCGCCGCGGACCTGAAAGCGTCCCAGCTGCTGGAGCCGCTCACTGTCTCCTCGGAGCAACCCCTCCACGGACTGATGCAAGCGCGCACGATCACTGGCATGCACGCGCTCCAGCAGGCCCTCGAGTGTCGGAGGCTCGGAGGCACTGACGTCGAGGACGTCATTCCAGCGGGACGAGAGCCAGGCCCCGTCCTGCATCGACCAGCTGAACAGACAGACCGCACTCCCCTCGCCGAGCACGTCCCGCGTCGCAAGGGCGGCCGCCACCCGTCGCCGGTAGCCAAAGGCGCGGGCACCGCCGATCACAGCGACCATGCCGACGATGCCGAGCCAGACCGAGCCTGTCCCGCTGTCGTACACGGGCAGCGAGACCGCGAACAGCACGATGCCGACGATCGCACCGAAGATGTAGACCCAGGGCCCCTCGATGAGGCTCTCCAGCTCGACATCGTCCGTCCGCGCATTCTTCAGACCAGGTTCCATCACGTCTTCCCAAACGGCCGAACGGCGGGCAGGCGAATGACGAAGGCCGACGCCTCCCCATCACCATGCTCCATCGTCAGGCGTCCTCTCAAGCGCTCGATGCGCCGACGGTAGCCCGCCAGCGCCGTCGACACGTCCGGATCAACCGCGTCGTTGAAGGGGTAGAACAGCCGCAGCGCGTGCTCCGGCGGCAAGCTCGGCCCGCCATCACGGATCGCCACCATGGCAGTCCCCGATGCATCCTCGGTGACCTCGACGGCCACGGTGCTGCCCGGCGCGCCGCCCTCGAGTCCGATGCGCACCAGCAGCCGGAGCAACGAGACGAAGTCGTCCGGCTCGACCCGAACCTGCGCATTCGACCGCGACATGAAGCGCACGCTCTCCAGCTCTCCGATCGCCTCGCGAACCAGCGGCGTGAGGCTGCGCTCGACGACCGCGCTGCTGTCCAGCGGCCTCACGAAGCTCTGCAGCGACGACACCAAGTCCGTCAGGCTCGCCTGAGCCGATGCCGGCTTCGCGTCGTCGGCAGAGAGCGCCTCCAGAACTGTCGAGGCGACATCTGCAATCCCGGTGGCCATGTAGACCAGGGCCTCGTCGCGCTCTGCCATCGAGGCACTCCGGCCTCGCTCCTGCTGCTGCACCAGCGCGTTGATGGCCCCCGTGAGATCGATGACCTTGAAGGGCTTGGGCACGTAGGCATCGGGCTTCTCGGCACCCTCCGGAGCACGATGACTCGCCGCATCGGAGGACGCGAGCATCACGATCGGGAGGTTGGCCGTCCGCGGATCAGCCCGCAGGTCACGGACCAAGTCCATGCCATTGCGGCCGGGCATCTCCAGATCGGTGACCACGATGTCCGGAAGCTGCGACACGGCCAAGCGTGCCCCCTCGGCCGCATCCGTCGCGGTCAGCGTTCGGTACTGCGACGCGAGGATCGTCTCGAGGAACCGCGTCATATCGGGATTGTCTTCGACGATCAGCACCCGCGGCGCGGCCGCAGGGGCGAAGTTCGTGGACCGCTGAACCGGCCGCTCCGTCACGTCGCGCAAGGCCTGAAGCCGGTAGTCCGATGTCGTCCGGAAGGTCGCGTGCCACTCCGGGAGTCCTGTCTCGATTCCGCGCCCCCCACCCGCGACCAGCTCCATGCCACGGCGACGCCGCTCGACCGGTGCACTCTCTGGTGGATGCGGGGGAATGGTCATGCGAATCGTCGTTCCTTCTCCCTCGGTGCTCTCCACGTCTAGGGTACCACCATGGAGCTCGACCACCGCCTTCGCCAGCGCGAGACCGACCCCGGCGCCTCCTCCAGGGCGACCACCGCTCTCCCGCTTGCCATGATAGAAAGGCTCGAAGATCCTTGGTAGCTCCTCCTCTGGGATGCCCATGCCGGTGTCACTGACCGTGATCAGGACACCCCCATGCTCCGCAGGATTGACCTCGAGGCGAATCTCCCCGCCACTCTCGCTGAACTTCGCAGAGTTGCCGAGGAAGGTGACGAGCACGCGCTCGATGAGCTCAGCATCTCCGATCACCGGGACCACGCCCTCGGCGACCTCGATGTGGAGGTTGAGTCGCTTGAGCTCGACGAACTGCTGAAGATCCATCCGCAGTCCGTGGGCGAGCTGGCCCACGTCGAGGAGCTCCATCCGCAGGCGCAGGTTGCCGACCTCCGCCAGTGTGAGCGCGAGTAGATCGTCCATCATCTTCAGCAGGCGCAGGCCGTTGCGGCGCACGAGCTGGAGCGTCTCGCGCTGTCCGGCGTCGAGGCGCCCCCCCTGTCCCTCCAGCATCACCTCGACAGGCGCGACCGTCAGCGAGATCGGCGTTCTCAGCTCGTGACTGAGGTTGGCAAAGAACCGGCTCTTGGCCCGATCCACCTCGGCCAGCCGCGTGGTGTTCTCGGCCAGCTCTCGCCGGAAGAGGAAGTCCTGCGTCCGCTGGCGCGTGAGCAGCTCGGAGAGCGCCGTCGCGATGAGGGCACCCAGCCACAGCATCGCGTTGTTCGTCGCCCAGACGACGACCGGTCCGCGGAGGTCACCCGCCACCATCACCAGATCGTAGGCCATGCAGAGCAGCACGAAGTTGATCGGCGGCTCCCAGCGCTTCCACGGGATGCGCAGGGACGACCAACCAATGTTCGTGAGGAGGAGAGCCTCGTGGTACCGGCTCGCTCCACCACCGGCCAGCGCGGTGACGGCGATGACGCCGCCCCCGGTGACCCAGAACGACACCCACGCCGCCGGGCGAGCCCACGTCTCCTTCCACATCGGCAGAAAGGTGACGACGAAGATGGCACTCAGCACCAGCCAGCACAGGGCCCGAATCGTGAACGCGGTGACCCACAGCTCCTTGGGCACGAGCAACAGATCGACCAGGAAGAAGCTGCTCAGCGCGAGCGCACCAACCCCCGACCCCACGCGCAGAGCGGGGCGTGACTCCCGCTCCGTCTCTTCGAGAAACCCCTCGGGATAGCTGCGTAGGAGCTTCATCGGCGCTCACACGCAACGACGACGGCCTGCGCAGGCTCGCCCCAGCTGTGCCAGATCTCGGGCGAGTGGAACCCACGCCTCTGGACGAGCTGGGACAGCTCTGGTCCGTCGTAGAAAGTGAAGTGCCCCTCCTCTTCGAGCCGCAGCAGCTCTGCAGCACTCTCGGCATAGGCTCGCGTCGAGGCCAGAAGGCTCTCACGAGTGTGTCCCTCGGGGAGCCCTTCCTCCGGGAGTTCCTGCAGGCGGTTCACCAGGTCGAGGTACAGCTTGCTGGAGTCCGCGTCGGGAATCATCGACGACAGCACCAGTCGGCCGCCTGGCCGGAGCACACGACGGCACTCCCACAGCAGATCTTGGGGATGGTCGATGTAGCTGAGCACGAGGCTCATCACGACCACGTCGAAGCTCTGGTCGGGGAAGGGCAGGCCCACTGCTCCCGCTGTGGCCGAGGGAGGCAGCCGCTCGAGCTCGGCCGTCGTCGTCGCCACGTCCACCTCGCCGCGTGCGAGCCGAGACAGTCGCCCGATGTCGGCCACCAGCTGGCGCATGGCCACCGACCATCCCGCATCGGCCGCGAGAGCGTCGTGCTCGACCGTGAAGCCCTGGAGCGCCGCGTGCGTGATCTCTCCCCAGCGCTCCTCGAGCAGCGCGATGTCGCCTCGGGAGATGCCCGGCACCCGCTCGGTGAGAAACCCGAGTCCAGGCAGATCACCATGGAGCCAACGTCGAATGGCGACGATGGGGGAGCCCTCTGCATCGAGCTGGAGGGTCTCCAGCACGTCCGCGTCGGCGAGCTTCGTGCGCAGCCGCTCGAGGACCTCGGGGACCAGCTCGGTCGCCACGAGCCGCTGGGGCTGCCCCTCGACGAGGCGACGCGTCAGGTTTCCGGTCCCCGCGCCGATCTCCAGCACATCGCGGCCCTCGACATCGGCCACACGGGCCTGAAGCGACATCAGGTCCGCGTACTCCTCGGCCAGCTCGAGCACATCGAAGCCCATGCCGCCCTGACCGAGCAGGTACCGACGCCACCACTCCTCGCGGCTCGTGAGTCGCTCGGTGCGCACCCGCTTCCACTCGCGCTGTGACAGGCGCGCGAGCTGTCCGACACTGGGGGAGAACGCCGGCATGCTCGAGCGGTGGACGTGCCACCAGACGCGACGGCTGATCTCCACGAACTGCTTGATCGCCTCGCCTCCCGAGGTCGGTACGTGCCCGCTCGGCACCTCGATCAGCTCGCGGGTGCCCTCGGCGCGGATCGACATCAGGTCGCGCACCCGCTCGATGTTCATGAAGGCATCGTGCTGGCCAGCCAGCCACACGACGTCCGCCGTGACCTTGGCGATCTCGCGTCGGGCATCGGTGAGCTGCCCGATGCCGAGCTGCTTGAAGTCCGCGACGAAGCGATCGCCGTCGGTGAGGCAGCCGATGAGGCTGCAGGTGCCGAGGGAGCCCTGGACACCGAACACGTCGAGGTGCTGCCCGGAGACGTGAATCACGGCGTCCTGAATGTCGGACGCCCCCATGTAGCTGACCCACAGGCCTACATCGGCCGCCTCGGCCGTCGCGAGGACGTGGCGAACGGCGATGCTGCCCATGCTGAACGACATCAGGATGATGTGGGTCGGATCGATCATCTCGTTGCGCCGCGCCCAGTCGAGCGCGGCGTGCACGTCGTCCACCGTTCCGGAGATCGTGTAGTGCAGGGTGTGCTTGCCGTCGTCGCGGCAATCCTCGTCCTTCTCGGACTCCCCGAGGTTGTTGCTGCCGTCGATACGCAGCACGGCGATGTCCTCGTTGGCATACCGGAAGCCCTGCACCAGGATGTTCGCGAAGAAGCTCATCTGCTCCTTCCGACCTCCGAAGCCCGGCACCACGAGCACCAGTGGACAGCGCTGCCGCTCGTCGGACTCGCTGGTCCGGTCGAGCAGGCCCACAAGCTCGAAGCGGCCGCGCTTGAAGCGCACCTTCCGCGGTCCCGCGGGCTGGGCACGCAGCGGCGACTTCTCGACCGTGGTGTGCAGCGAGTAGGAGACCAGCTCGGACGCCTTCTGGAGCATGCGCCCAAGCCAGCTGCGGGGCCGCGTCTCGACACGCGCGGGCTGAAGCTCACCGCGCTGCACCCCATGGGAGACCCCCACGCGTAGATAGGCCCCCGTGCCATCGACCTTCGGGATGATGTTCCGGACCGTCGCGTGACGCAGCGCGACCGAGTGGTCCTGGTGGTCGAGGCGTGCCTCGGGAAGCTCCGCCCCGGGAACCAGTGCGCAGGCGTGCCCCTCGACGCGGAAGCAGAGACCGCCGGGGCTGGTGTCGAGCACCGCGTACCGAGCACGACCGCTCGGAAGCCAGGGCGCCTGCCAGGAGAGGCCCACGCCCTCGGCAGCAGCGATCCGGTCAGACTCACGACGCTCGGAGTAGGCGATCGAGGTGGGGAGTGGCAGCTGGAGCGACTCGGCGGTCGCACCGCGCACCTCAACGGCAAAGGTGTAGCTGACGAAGTCGAGGGTGAAGAGCGCGAAGACGCGATCACCCGCGGTCACGTGAACTCCGCCACGCGCCTCGAGGACATCTCCCTGCAGGCCCGAGAGGGTCACGCTGTCTCGGAAGTCCTTGCCCTCGGGCAGCACGTGCATCGTGACGCGCTTCGCGACGGCTCTGTCGAGGAGCGCTCTGATCTTCTCTGGCTGCGTGACCGGCAGGATCTCTCGATCGTCCACCAACAGGGACCGGACCGTGCGCCAGGTACCCTGAACGGAGGTGAACTCGTTGATGAAGCGCCGGAGGACCCGCTGATCCTCACTGCCGATGTCGACGATCTCGATCCCGATCCCGTCAGACAGTCGCCGAACCACCTGCCCAGACAGGCGAACGGTTCGATCAGGCAGCTGCAGGACCAGCGACAGCACCGAGCCATGCTCGGGAGCCGAGGTCGTGTCGATCCACAGCCCGTCGAAGCTCAGATCACGGGTCTTTCCGAGTGGCTGACTCGAGCCCTCGACGACCACAGGTAGTCGTGCCGAGAGCCGCTGCGAGACGCGTCGTTCAGAGGCATCCATGGTCGACACTCCGCGAGGGGGATGAGGACGAGCATAGGTCATTGGGCATCCGGGGGATGCGATGTGGCGGGCCCTCGCCGGCGGAGGCCCAGGAAGGAGTCGATATCGGAGATCGAGGAATCTGAGGCCGCCAAGCTTCGAGCGGTCTCCAAGGTCTTGCGTGCCTTGGCGCTGTCGCCCTCGTGCAGGGCGATGCGCGCGAGACAGACCATCAGGCGTCCCCGATGGCGGTAGCTGAGGCCGGGAAGCTCCAGGATGTGCGAGAGCAGGCCCTCCATCGAGAGCGCCTGCCCGCACTGGTCGAGCAGCCAGTAGGTGGCCAGGCCACAGCGGGCTGCAAGCACCGGATCTTGGGCGTGTAGCGCCCACTGGCAGGCCGACAGAATGTTCGGCAGGCATGCCCGATCCGCCGTGCTGAGCTCGAAGAGCCGCTCTCCTGCCCCGAGTCGGCTGAACCAGTGGGCGTGTCGCCGGCGCAGCCCCTCGTAGTCGAGGAGCAGGTCCGTCTCGGTGCGATCCGCCAAGAAGCGCTCGAGGTTGTGAAGCAGCCGAAAGCGCTCCCCGTGGCGCAGCACGAGCCGGGCGTCGAGCAGGACAGCCAGCAGCCCCTCATGGCTCGAACCGCTCGGGATCTTGATGACGCCCAGCAGATCCTCGGTCGAGAAGCTGTCACTGAACACCGCCAGCTGCGTCAGCACCTGCCGCGCAGGCTGGGCCATCAGCGACCACTGATCGGCAAACACCCGCTCGAGAGTCGAGTGACGCCCCCCCGAGCCTCGCCCACCGATCCCGAGGCCATCTTGCAGACGGAGCATCAGCTCTGCGGGATCCATGACCCGACTCTGCCGTGCAAAGAGCTCGAGAGCGAGCGGCAGCCCGTCCAGCGCATCGACCACGCTGTCCAGCTGCTCGGGGCGCAGGGCATCTGCGCGTCCCGCCTGCTCGAGACGAGCGCGCAGGAGCCGGGAGGCGGCGTCTACTCCGAGGGGGCCGAGTGGGCGCACGTGCTCTCCCCTCACGCCGAGTCGAGCACGTGAGGCACAGAGCACGACCGCACTCGGACAGCGCTGGAGCAGGTCGATCACGAGGTGCGCGTAGGGAATCCGAACCCCAGAATCGTCCAGGACGATCAAGGTGCGGCCTCTCGCCTGGAGCGCACGCCCGAACTGAGCGGCGGGGTCACCCGCACCGATCGACAGCTCCAGGACCCGCGCCAGGGTCGACCAGATCTCGAACTCGTTGCGGAGGTCCTGCAGGACGCAGTGGTAGGCGCCCCCCGGGAACTGTGCGACCTGACGTCCAGCCACCTCGAGCGCCAGCCGGGACTTTCCGACGCCACCGAGTCCGGTGATGGTGACCAAGCGGACACCCGAGGCCAGCCAGGTCTCGATCATCTCCAGCGAGCGCTCGCGACCGACGAAGCGCTCCATGGGGACGCTCAGCGATCCGGGCCGCTCGTCGTGGAGGTCGGCCGTGAACCCAGAGCCGGTCGTCGAGCCGGCGCAGCTCTGCCGCCAGCGCACGAGGAGCTCTCGGGCCGTGGGCGGGGAGCGGTCGGTTCCGAGTGCCGACTGCACCACCTCCAGCAGCGCCTCTCGGCGACTCGCGCTCACGCCTCTGTCGCCGGGCTGCGTGCTGGAGAGGACGTCGCGCAGCAGTGCAGCTGCGTCCGCGACATCCCGAGCCAGGTTGACCTGCGCATCCAGCTCCGCTCCCCGGATGCCGAAGTCGTGAACGAGGGCCTCGACGCCCGAGGGGAGCTCCCGAATCAGGACGGACTGCGCGCACAAGCCCCCGTGAGAGACTCCATGCTCGTGCGCGACGGCCAACGCATCCAAGATCTGGATGCCCAGGCTCTCGGCCTCCTCGAGCGTCAGCCCGCCGGACTCCAGGACCTCACCAAGCGCGACGCCGTCGGGTGGCGCTCGCATCACCAGAGCCACCGCACTCTGCAGCTCGATCGCCTCGAGGATCGGCAGGATGTGACGATGACGCACGCGCGCCAGGGCATGACCGACCCGGAGCGCGTTGCTCCAGTCTGCCGAGCTGATGGACTCCGTCCGGACCAGCACAGGAGCGTTCATCCCCATGTGCCGTGCTCTGAACAGACCGGGAGCGAGCTGCTCGATGTTGTCGTAGCGACCCTGAAAGCTCATGTCGCACCACCCGCCTCGAGGCCACCGGAGAGGACCTCACGAAGGCGCACCACGACGGCCTGGGGTGGCTGCGGCCCGAGTGCAGCGAGGGCATGCTCCGCCAGGCCTCGCGCGACCTCAGGCCCCTCGAGCTCGGCAGCAATCTCCGCGGCGAGAGGAGCGCTCGCGGCAACGAGACCCGCTGGCAGACGCGGATCGTCCAAGCTCCTCATGGCGAGTCGTCCACGCTCTGGCTGCCCCACCTGGATGCAGGCACGAACCAACAGGGGAATGGCGGCCTTCGCTGCCAGGCGATCACCCGCGTCTTCGAGCTCGCGAAGGCCCGCATGCAGTCGCGCCATGCCCGACACATCGCCGAGGGCGACCGTCGCCGCGCCCTGGAGGATGTGAGACTGCCCGAGCAGTCGCAGATCACCGTCCTCCATCGCGAGCCGTGCTGCCGCCTGCGCACGATTGCGGGCCGCCGCGGCATTGTCTCTGGCGAGCTCCTGGTGCCCCTCGAGGAGCGTGACGCGCACCATCCCCGCACGATCCTGGAGCCGTTCGAAGCGCTCCAGACAAGAGGAGAGCTCACCATGGACGGCGGACTGGTGCTGCCACAGCACCTCGGCGTGATGGAGATCGGCCCAGGCCTCGGTGAGGGGTGTGTCGGCGATCGCGCGCGCGTGCTCGGCGAGTCGAGCAGCGCCCTCGTAGTCCCCCATGAGGACTCGAAAGGCCGAGGCCTCGCAGCAGACCAGGCTGTACTCCGTGGCCCGAGCGCGCAGCTCGGACGACCCAAGCAGGCGCTGGAGCGCGAGCGAAGCCAGCGACAGCTCGAGGCGCGGCACTGCACAGGCCGCGACGATGCGCGTGAGCACAGACCACACACGGCTCTCGGCGCCCAGGGACTCCAGCGGCTCGGAGAGGCGAGACGCGAGCGCATGGAAGCCACCACGACGGCTCACCTGGCGCCAGGCCACGAGGGCGAGCTGCCGAAGCAGCTCCGGACTGTCGCTCCGACCGAGGAAGGAGAGGGTCGTCAGCAGGTCTGCCCACTGGGGCTCGATCGGCCCGAGAGGCTCTCCACCCTGGATGTGGGGCTCATGAAGACGGAGCGCATGCTGAGCCATGCGTCGAGCGAGACGCAGGCGGCTTCGAGCGACCGACTGCGGCCCTGTCGCGGAGACGCCACCGCGACCGAACACCGACCTCCGGTCCTCGAAGCAGGCCCGCGCCCAGTGTCGAGTCGCCCGAGGGATCTCGAAGCGGTCTCCGCTGGGCCCCGAGCGCCTGAGGACGAGGCAGTGCTCCTCCAGACGCATGAAGTACCGCTCCTCGTCGCGCTGGGCTCCGAGCACACCGAGATCGATGGCCGCGAGCGCATCCTGAAGAGAGAACGACTCTTCGAAGACGGACAGCTGGCAGAGCGCGAGCCTGGCCGGCGCCGGCAGCAGGCGCCACGACGTGGCGTGCACGTCCGCGAGGGGGTTTCGCCGATCGGAGAGCCCGAGTGAGCGGATGCGCCCGTACTCGCTGATCTGGTCAGCCAGATCGTCCGGCGCGTGGAGCATCAGCCAGGGCGCGACGACCTCGATGGCCAGCGGAAGCCCATCCATGAGCGACACGAGGCGGCGGAGCGCTCGACGGGTGTAGCCCAGATCAGCGCCCTCCCGCTGCGCGCAGGCCAGCAGCAGGGTCATCGAGTCGTCCGACTCGAGCGGTGGCACCCGCACGACAGAGCCCTGAATGGCAATGCGCGTTCGACTCGTGGCGAGCACCCGCAGTCCCGGACACGCCGCCAGCGCGCGAGAGATGCGCTCCAGCGCGGAGGGACCGAGCTGCTCGATCGCGTCGAGCACCACCAAGACACGCTTGCCGGTCGCCATCGCCGCCTCGACACCGAGCGCGCGCCACCGCTGCGACAGCTCCGTGCCGGCCTCCAAGCCACGGCAGGAGACCCACCACGCCCCTGCGGGGTAGAGCGCGCCCGACTGGGTAGCGACGTGACTGGCGAGCAGGGACTTTCCGATGCCACCCGGACCGTGAAGCAGCAGAAAACGCTTGCTCGCCGCCAGCGACGAGAGGATGTCTGCCACCAGATCATCACGGCCGATCAAGGGAATGAGCGGCACGGAGACGTTGCCGATCGTCGGTGTGGCGGACGGTGGCCGATTGCTGCTGCTGCTGCCTTCCCACAGCAGCCGCATCTGCTGGAGGGTCACGGTGCGCCGGTCTCGCTCGGGCACGAGAGCGAGCTCGATGGCGCGAACCATGCTGGTCGGGGTGTCGGGCCGCAGCACGCGCACGTCGGCTCGCCGCCCCTCGCGCGCGGCCTCGATGACCTCTTCGTCGGTCAGCCCCGTGAAGGCGCGCACGCCCGTCACGAGCTCGAACAGCAGAGCGCCGAGCGAGAAGATGTCGGCAGCAGGCTCGACACTGCCCATGCCGCCGACCTGCTCGGGCGCCATGAACGGCGGTGTGCCCATCGCTGAGCCGACCTGCGTGACGACCAGCGGATCGGAGCTGTGGAGCTTGGCGAGCCCGAAGTCGCACAGCAGCGCGCGATCCCCATCGAGCAGGACGTTGGACGGCTTGACGTCGCGATGCACGATGCCCGCGGCGTGCACGGCCGCGAGCGCGTCGATCAGCTGGGTGCCGATGTGACGCAGCCGAGACACCGACATCAGCCCGCGGCTCTCGGTGATGACGGAGGCCAGCGTGCGACCCTCGCTGACCAGCTCGAGGATCAGCCCCGGCAGCCCACCCACCTCGACGGTGTCTTCGATGGCGACGATGTTGGGATGCTGAAGCAGGGCGAGCACCCTCGCTTCTTGGCGCAGGCGTGCGACGAGCTCGGGGACGGTGCGACGCGGCAGCTTGAGCGCACGCACCGCTCCCTGGCGCGTCTGCACACGGTAGATGATGGCCGTACCGCCCGCCGCGACGACCCCTGCGACGCGGTAGCGCTGCTCGACCCAGTCCCCAGGCGTCAGCACGGTCTGACCACGGTCTCACCGATCGCGCAGCCAGCGCACGGCCACGGCTCTGACAAGAGCAGTGCGTGGCCCGAGCTGTCAGCGTGACGCGGAGAGGAAGGGAGGGGAAGAGGAGGGGTAGCGGTCAATTTGTCCTAGCCATGGCATTGGCCGAGAAAAACTGTAATACTCTATATCATGGTCGCTCTTGACACGTCCCTTCCTGCGCAGATTCAGAGCGTGCGAGGCCTACTCCGGCGCCTCGACACAGGCCACGTCTCGGCCCTGCCTGTGCGCGATGTGACGCGGCAGGAGGCCCCTTGACCTCCCGGGCTCTGCTCTTCGTCTGTGACGACCGGGCCGAGTTCGACCTCTGTCAGACGCTGCTGACCGCCAGCGACCTCGACCTGACCTTCCACCGGGTGAGCGGTGCCGTCGCGCTCGCCGAGGCGGTTGCCGCAGGCCCCTTCGACGCGATCGTCATCGACGTGGCGCTCCGCTTCGCTCCCGCTGCCGAGGTCACACCACTCCTGCTGCGCTCCTTCGACGCGCCACTGCTCGCCCTCGGCGGAAGGCTCGCCGGCTCCAGCGCCGAGCTCCCTCGTGGGGCGGCTGGCTACCTGGAGCTGCCCAAGATTCTGCGGCGCTTCCTCGAGCAGCCACAGGCGAGCCAGCCCTCCGTCGACCACCTCTCGCGCATCGCCCAGGTCCTCGGTCTCGCCTACGCCCGTGTGAGCGCCGACGCCCGACTGATCGAGAGCAACCCCGCCCTCGAGGAGCTCGTCGGAGACATGGCGAGGCGTGACCTCTCCAGCGCCCTCCTGGCGAGCCTGGGCTCCCGACGCGATGCAGACGCCTGCTCCGACCTAGTGCTCGGCGACCGGTCTGTCTCGGGTGCCCATGTCCGCGCTGGAGACGAGCATCACTTCCTGCTCGATGCCCGTCCGACCGCAGCCGCCGAGGCCCACCCTTCGACTCCAATGGCTTCACCGCCAGACAAGCTCCATCGAAACCTGCAGCGCATCGGCCACTACGCCGATCTGCTGGGTGCCGGACTTGAGACGACGGGAACACCCGAGCTCCGCGAGGTCGTCGCCAACCTGATCGACGTGACAGCCCGAACCTCCGCACTCGTCGAGGCGCACGCGAGCGACCCCCAGCGCGAGTCCAGCAACGCAGGCGTCGCGCTGACTGCCGCCACCGGCGAGCTCGGTCCTCTGCTCACCGAGACACAGGTCACGGTCCAGACCGATGAGCTGCCCAAGGTGAACATGAGCGAGGCCTCGCTCACGACCATCTTCAAGGGCCTGCTGCAGCACACCATCTCGCACCGCGCCGCGCCGAGCGTCAAGGTCCGCGTCTCGGCCGAGATGCGAGAGGACGACTGGCTGCTGAAGCTCCAGACACCCGATGCGAAGCTCCCACCGCTCGACGAGAGCCCTCCCGCCAACTCACCGAGCGCCGCATCGCTCCGAGAGTGCCGCGAGCTCGTGGAGCAGCACGGCGGCGAGCTCTGGAGCGGCCAGTCCGAGGAAGGATCAGAGCTTCTCTTCTCGATTCCCGGACATCCCGAGCTCGTCCCGAGGGCCGGTGTGCCGCGGCCCGACCAGGGTTCAGCGCGGCCCAGCTGGGGCAAGTCGGCCGTGGTCATTCACTCCGCCTCGCCCCCGACGGGTGAGGCCTCGATCACGAGCGCGAAGGAGGCCGTCACGGCGGCCGCTGCGGTGAGCCGCGCCAGCCTGACGGGCTCGGACTCCCGCTCTCGCAACTACGTGATCACCCAGGCCTTCACCGGAGGTGCGGGCACGGCCCCCGTCGGTGTGGCGACGACAGAGGTGTGGGACGGGCGCGGAGAGAGTGACCACGAGGCCTGGCAGACCGTCCGTGGAAGCCTATCGAGCGAAGAGCCTCCGTCCGACGATGCCCCTCAAGACACCCTCGAGGATGACTGGGCCGCCCTCGTCGACGGGCTCGGTCCTCGGCCCGCCTGAGACCTCAGTCGGTCGCGCTCTCGGTCGCGAACCAGCGCTTCCGCAGCCAGAGAATCACGGCGGTGTAGCCGACGAGCGAGGCCGCCAGCCAGGCGTAGGTGACCGTCTCGCCGAGGGTGCCGATGCGGTGCGCGATGACGTCGTGACCGGCGTGCAGGCCGATGGCGGCGAGCCAAAGCTGCGGGCGCCCCTTGGCCACGGCAGCAGCGACGAAGGTGGCGAACAGGCCATGGATGACCGGCCCCATCACCACACGGAGACCCGCCGTGAACAGCAGGTCGCCGCTCGTCATCTCCCGCACGTGCTCCAGCTCTGCGGCGGGCACCATCGCCGCCGCATAGACCACGAGCGCGAGGGTGAAGGCCATGGTGAGGCACTCGATGACCGACTCGATGCCCGAGTGTCCGAGCGTGTGCATCACGGTCGTGTTCCAGCCCTCTCGAGCACGCATGTAGGACGTACGGAACACCAGATACCGCATCGTCTCCTCGCAGATTCCTGCACTGCAGGAGATCCCCAGGGCCCACAGCCAGCCACCCGACTCGATGCCCGTGGCGCCGAGGACACCCGCCGTGACCACCGAGCCACACCACGCCAGCACGAAGGTGACGGCTCCGACGACCGAGACCAGCAGGTGAGCGCCGAGCCGAACCCGAGCGAGGACGACCAACAGCAGCGGGACGCAGAGCCACACCGCAGCGGCAACGGCAAAGCCAGCAGGAGACGTCGCGAGTCCATCCATGACCACCCTCCTCCTTCGGGCAGCGGAGTGTACAGGATGCCGGCTCGCGCCACCTGATCTTGGTAGTCTGGAGCGCGGAGGCGGACATGCTGCGAACCCTGGAAGCCCTCGCGCTCGTCGTCGCCCTCGCGGGCTGTGGCGGAGAGCCCGCCTCGTCGGCCGAGCCCGACACGACCACCGACCCGAGCCCGGGAACCGTCCCCACCCCGGACACGGCGACCACCGAGACCACGACGCCTCCCGAGCCTGCGGCCTTCTCCTACGTCGGCGAGGCAGCGCTCGTGGCACTCGAGCAGCCGCGCCACTACGGCGACGCCGGCCTGACCTGGGGCCGCTCCATCGCCGCGAGCGTCGAGCCGGGATGGCTGCTTCAGGTGCCCGAGCCGTGGATCTGGGGCGAAGACCTCGCCACCATCGAGGCCGACCCGACGGTCGAGCCCGACGCCCCCGAGGGAAGCTACCACCCCGACTTCCTCCTCCCCTACTGTGACGCAGACGGCGGCTGCGCGCTCGGCCGCTGCCGTGAGGTCGCCGCGACGGTCGAGCGGGTCGGCGAGCTACCCGAGCAGCTCTGCGTCGGGCACTCCGATGGCATCTGGGACGAGATGTACACCGTGCTCGCCAGCGCGCGGGTGCACGCCGACGTCTCCAGCCTCGACTTCCCCGACAACCCAATGTCGGTGGACGGCGTGGACGAGGGCCGCTTCCTCGTCGCGCTGCGCAACGCGCTCCGGTACCTCGACAGCACGGGAGACCCGGTCGACGTCCGGCTTCTCTTCGGCTGGCTGGTCAACGACGTCGAGCTCGACAACCGCCTGCGGAGCCGCCTCGCCGTCCTCACGGAGGGCATCGAGGACGACACCGCCCTGCGGATCTGGGCAGGGGCACTCAACGTCGACCTGCTCTCGTGGAACCACTCCAAGATCATCGCCGCCGACGGTGAGCGCGTGCTCCAGGGCGGCATCAACTTCTACAGCGGTGACTACCTGTACGCCTCGCCGGTCCACGACCTGTCGATGCGCATGAGCGGAGAGCCTGCGCGTGATGGCCACCGCTACCTCGATGAGCTGTGGTTCCACCTCGCCGCCGACTGGATCGACAGCGGGAGCGGTGCCTGGGGCGACCTCGACGGCTCCTCCTCGGCACTGAAGACGAAGCCCGCGGGGATGATGCCGCCCCCGGACTCCCCCTACGTCGGGGCTGCACCCGCCGGGGACGACCCGCTCGGCATCCCGGTCGTCTCCCTCGGCCGACTCGGCCTGATCGACCGGGAGGGCATCCTCGACCCCGCCCCCTCGGACGATGCCATGCTCGCCGCCATCCAGGCCGCCCAGTCGAGCCTGCGCTTCGCCCTGCAGGACCTCGGCCCCGTCAAGGACGGTGCCATCGTCGACGTGCCGGGCATCGGCGAGCTGGACCTGTCCTATGGCTGGCCGGTCGGTCTGATGGAGACCGTGGCCTGGCGCGCCCTCGACGGCGTGGAAGTGCAGCTGGTAGTGAGCGAGACGGGCGCGGGCGCCTACTCCTACGGCTGGACGAAGCGGGAGCTGCTCGAGGCCTGGCGCGACACCCTGGAGGACGACGCCGCACTTCACGCGGCGGTGCTCGAGCAGTACCCCTCCGCGACCGACTTCCTCTGCGAGCGTGTGGCCCTGGCGAGCCCGCGGGTCAACGACACGGACGAGACCTGGAGCGACGGCTCGGCGATGGGCCTCCACTCCAAGCTGTGGATCGTCGACGACCGAGCCTTCTACATCGGCTCTCAGAACCTCTACATCTCCAACCTCTTCGAGTGGGGCCTCCTCGTGGACGACCCCGCCCTGACCGCCGACGTGCTGGCGATCCAGTGGGAGCCGCTGTGGCGCTACTCGGCCCGCACCGCCGTGTCGGGGCCAGATGCCGAGCGCTGCACCCTGCGCTGACCGCTCTGCAAGCGGGGCTGCTCACGCCGCTCAGACCAGGCCCCGCGCACGCAGCACCCGCCGTGCCCACAGCGCCGACACCGCGGTGGGAGCGACCCAGAGGACCCACTGCATTGAGCCGAAGACGCCCTCGAGGTTCACCACCCCGGCGGCGGTGATCGCCGCGCCCAGCGCTCCCGACATGTGACCGATGTGCACGGCGAGCCACTCCTCGCGGGACACCTCGCGTCGCCAGCGCTGAGAGGCCGCGCGCAGCAGGCTGCCGGCGAGCCAGGCGAAGGCCAGGCAGACGCCAAACAGAGGGCTTCCCGTGCGAGCGAGTCCGAGCACACCGAAGACGGCGAGCCCCAAGGCTGCGGCGGCGGTCAGGGCGGCGACCGTGTAGTCGACGGCGTTGGGGGCCCCGTCCAGAGATCCCCGGTAGCGACGAAGGGCACGCCAGCCCTCGACAATCGCAAACCATGCCACGGCGCCGAGGCCCATCATGAAGACGTTGCTCCGGCGCACGATGGGCACGGCGATGGCGACGAGGGCAACCAGCATCAGCCCGGCAAAGATCCGCCCGGCCCAGACATGGGAGCCGGCTCGCTTGGGCGAGAGGGCCGCGATGAGGCCCGCGACCAGGGCCACCGCGCCGACGGCACCATGCACGGCGATCATCGGGTCCATCCTCACCTCCTGGTCCGATCCTCTCGCCAGTCACCGTCCGACTTAAGCCGAGAACGCCGGGCCCTGGTCCCTGTACAGCCTGGGGAGGAAGAACTGCAGGTTCCCCACCTCCTCCACGTTGTGCTTCAGCCAGGCCTGCCCCTTGTCGAGTGGAAACACGCGGGGTCGGACCACCCGGTTGAAGGTGCGGCTCAGCAGACCCGGAGCCATCCCCACGGTCAGGGAGTTCTCGTAGAGGGTGCCCCGCCCCGTCTCGCTGAAGCGGTACTCCATGCGGACGATCTCCCGTCCCACAGCGACTCCGTGGTGGACGAAGCCTCCCTCGTCGAGTCGCAGCACAGCATCGACGATGTCGACGCGGTAGGCCTGCTGCGCACCGAAGAACTCCTCGATCCGGACCCGAGACCCCGGACCCATGTTGTCGCCGTTCTCCGCCTTGCGCACATAGGTGAGCTTCACGTGATCCACGGGGTGCCAAGCGCGGTAGCGGCTCATCGTCCGCCCTCCGATCTCGATGTCTCCATCCATGTTCTTGAGCCACCACACCAGCATCCGAGGCGTCACGCCCTCGAGGACCTCGTGCACCAGCGAGAAGCACACGCGCCCGTCGTCGAGCTCACGCACCTCGCTGTCTGCCGACTCCAGTGCCTTCATCGTCCAAGGGACGGAGAGCGGGGACAGGGGGCGCGCAGCCATCTCGAGCTCCTACCAAGCCGCGAAAGTATGCCACCTTCCATGCCCTCTCGGGTGCTCCAGCGACGCTGGTCTGCCCCCAGAGGTCCTCCAACGAGCGGCTGTCCTCCTGCCAGCAGCGCAGGACCGCTCCAGCTCCGGGCGCGTGGTAGCGTCTACGTCATGCGCACTTCGTACCTTGGCTCTCTGCTCTCCCTCTCCGGCCTGCTGCTGAGCAGCGAGGCCGCCGCCTACACCACCCGCGTCCACATCGCCTTGGCCAACGACATCCACGGCGCGCTCGTGGCCTCGACGGACGGGCGGACGGTGGCCCTCGCGGGTTCCGACGCCGTGGTGCGGCTCGCGGAGGACGACGCACGCTCCATCCGCGACTGGCCAGAGGCCTTCCGCGCCGGTGCGGTCGGGCCCGACAACTTCGTCTTCCCCGGCATGACCGACCTGACCCACGCGCTCGGTCTCAGCCCCTATGACCAGTGCGAAGATCTGTACGGCCTCGCGGCGACCGACGAGGAGCGCGCCTATGCCCTGGGCTGCTTCCTCCATGGTGCCTCGGATGCCGTCGTTCACCACTACGTGAACTTCCTCACCGGCGAGACCTTCACGCTCAACCCGATCAGCCATGCCCGAGAGTCGAGCTTCTCCAACGCCGCACGCCACATCGTGGCCGAGTCGATGGTGCAGGACGCCCTGCTCGACGCCGACCCTGAGGTGTTCGGCGAGGAGGCCATGCGCCACACCATTCCCCAGGACTTCGCGCTGCGAGCGGTGGTCAGCCCGACGAGCCCCGCCTGGACGCGGATGGCCACCCACGCACTCCCCGCCTGGGAGGTGGTGGACGCCGCAGACCCCGACGCCTTCTTGGTCGAGCGGGTCGAGGCCCTCGAGGTCGCACCGGCCGAGTACCTGGTCCTGCTCCCGCTGATGATCGACCGGGCCCACATCGACCTCGATCTCGGCGTCTTGGCCGTCGAAGACACACTCGCTCGCTACCAGGATCCCTCCACCCCGATCGGCGGCAGGCTGGGGGTCGAGCCGGGACCGGACGGCCTCCTCGGCACCTCCGACGACGACACGGACTGCTGGCTCACCTGCCCCGAGCTGTACGCCGAGTACTTCACCCTCGTGGCGATGCTCGAGCCCCGAGCCGACTACGGCGGCACGAGCGCGACTGACGAGATCGTCGCCGAGCTGCACGGCGACCTCGACGGCCTCCTTCCCGCCTACGTCGAGACCGTCGCCGCCGCCTCCCAGGCCATCAATGCCCCCCTGGCGCCCGGAGAGAGCTCCATCGATCTGGTCGAGCTGGACCTTGAGTCCCTCACGGGGCCCATCGAGGACTGGGCCGACGACCTGGTCGACATCGACTGGGATCTAGTGGCCCGCACCGCCTTTCCCGACTGGCTGCTGGACCTCGAGGACTTCCTCTCCAGCCTCGGCATCGCCCCCTTCCTCAACGATCTCCTCGCAAGCTACTTTCAGCCGCTGATCGACGAGACCCGCGACGCCGTGCTCGACATCGCCCTCGCCGAGGCCGAGGCCGTCCTCGCCGACCTCATCGCGGAGCTCGAGGCCTCGGATTCCATCGAGGCCGAGTTCCTGGAGCGCCTGCAGGCGGCCGCGCCAGCCGATGGCCCGGGCACCGTCCTCGACGACCTCCCGAGCAGTGGGCTGTGGATGCACAGCCACAACATGGTGGCCGTCACCCTGGCGGATCACCGCATGATGCTTCCGACGGAACCCGACTGGGGTGGTGTCGGACCGGCCAGCTTCGACGCCAGCTACACGCTCGCCTGGAGCCAGCCCGCCCTCTGCGACGACATCCGACCGCACGTGCTGCCACTGGGCGACGACCTCCGGGCTCTGCTCTCCCTGTCCGTCGACGGCGTGCAGCACTGGGCCGAGCCCGGCCAGGATGCACCGGTCGAGTGCCACGCGGGCGAGCTCACCGCCTTCACGACGACGCCGGACGGCGTCAGCTGTGCCCTCACCGACCTCGACACGCTGATGGACTCACGCACGGGCTCCCTGTCCCGGGCCTTCCCGCCTGAGATCGCGGGAGCCGGAGCAGCCTGTCTCGGCATCGCGATCGACGGCCTCCCAGAGCCCGAGACCGAGACCACAGGGACGGACACCACGGGAACCGACACCACGGGGACCGGCACCACCCCGGGCACCAGCTCCGAGACCGACCCGACGAAGCGGGCAGCACCCAAGAGCCGAGCCAGCGAGCCCTCAGGCTGCGGGTGCCAGAGCAGCTCGTCCCTGCCAGGCATGGGGTGGCTCGTCCTCGTGCTGCTCCCGCTCTCTGCACGCCGCTCGAGGCACTGAGGGCACTGCACGACCTGTCACCGCATGTCGCCGAAATGACAACAGCCCAGGATGGACGCCTTTGATGGTCCCTTGACATTCTTGGGCTCACTCATGGTCATCCCACAGTCTCCTGGAGGCAGCATGAGTGAGTTCGGTAAGTCGGATGCGCAGAAGTTCACCGAGATGGCAGTTGGCGGAGCCGTGCTCCTGTTCATGAGCCTCGGCGGCGCCGGCGTCTTCTACATGCTGTCTGCCTGACGCCACAGAACAACACGACCGCTCGGCCCGTCGCCGAGCGCTGACGCGCCCACCGCACCCTTCGGGGTTGGTGGGCTTCGTCGTGGTAGCCTGCGCACCGAACAGCCTCGTCATCCAGAGGACGGTGCCCATGCTGATGCTTCTGTCTCTCGCCGCTCTCGGCGGCACCATCGAGCTGATCGGCGAGTGCCCGGGAGAGGTCACCTTCGACCTCACCGAGTTCACGCCGGGTGCAGACGTGGTCATCCTCGTCGGCGACGGCGACGGCTCCGCACCGGTCCCCGGCGGCCCCTGCGCCGGCACGGACAGCGGTCTGGCGACTCTCGCAACCTTCCTCGGACCTGCCCGCGACCTCGATCCGGATGGCCGACTGTGGCTCCGACCGCGGCTGCCCGAGGCGGCCTGCGAGCGCCGCTTCGTGCTCCTCGACCTCAGCACCTGCGAGACATCAGACCCCGTCGACTTCGGCGTAGGCGGAGCAGACCCCGAGTGCGGCCACCTGACCGAGGCCTTCGTCGAGGACGGCACCTTCGGACAGTGGTGTGGCGGCGACGCACCCGCCCACTACCGCGACTACGGCTCCCTCACGTTCGACGAGTGCGAGTGCATCGCCAACCGAACGGGCACGACCTGGGCGGTCGGAGCGTCCTCCCCGGTCACCGACACGGGCTGGCTCGGCGACGACGACGGCCTGATCAACGCCACGACCTCCAACGGCGGGGACTGGCCGAACGAGCGCATCGTCGCCCGCGACACTCCACAGCAGTGCGTCCTCGCCTGGTTCGAGCCCCGCACCGAGCCGAGCGAGTCGCCTGCTGAGGAGATCTACGTCGACGATGATGGGCGGATCTGGCACTACTGGCACTTCACGGCCCAGACCTCCAGCCAGGTGCACGCCTTCGCCGACGACGTGGGCGGCCGGGTGATCAACCCCCGCAGCGTCGGCCTCGGAGCGGTCCCCGGCACGACGGGCCTGACCCACTGGTGCCATGCCGCCGCGAGCTTCAACGACGGAGGCGACTGCAACTCGGACAACATCTGTGGTCACTACGTCGGCTACTTCGAGTAGTCCTTCACTCCTATCCACACCGGCAACCACCATGCGCAGTATTGTCCTCGTCACAGGTCTCCTCTGCTCCTCGGCGGCCTCGGCCACCTGCATCGCCTACGACCCCGCCTCCCCCTCCCCGAGGATCGACTTCTACCGCTGCCTCGACGCGGCTGTGGTCGACCTGCAGGCGACGGTCGCAGACCTCGGCGCTGATGTCGGGCTGATCGGCAGTGACGTCGAGGTCCACGAGGGGCGCATCGCAGCGCTCGAGACCATGCTCCAGCCGGACGACGCAGGCCGAGCTGTGCTGACCGCCGATGGCGGCGTCCGAACCGGCAACGCCATCGAGGGACTGCTGGAGACGAGCCTGCCCGCAAACGGCGAGAGCTACGAGTCCGCCCCCCTCCACATGAAGACCGACTGGATCTGCGGCGAGACCGCCGGCATCATGTACAACCTCGAGTTCGTCGGCCACGACTTCACAGCGATCTCCGAGATCAACATCATCGCCGTCGGCTACATGTACGGCGTCTACGGCCACACGTACGACAACGTGCGCGTGCTCTCCGGCTCGTCATCGATGGACACCTACTGCTCCCCGGTCGACGGGCGTCTCGTGTTCCGCCTCTACCCGGGCGCGGGCGACTTCCACGCGAGCGGGCTGCGGGTCAACTTCATGGGTGGCGGCAGCGGCTACCTGGCGAACGGTGCCGACAGCATCACCTTCATCCAGATCGACCACTCTGCCGGCGAGATCTGATCCCAAGACGCCAACGGGGCCCGATGAGGGCCCCGCGGAAGATGTCTCAGTGATGTCGGTGGGGCGTCAGGTCGTCGTCGTACCCGGCGGCTCCCGTCACCACGGTGTGGCTGTGGCCGTGCTCGGTGGCGGGCTCCCTGGAAGAGGTCTACCCACTGAACATCGGCGCGTGTCGGGTCGCAGCGGCACTGGCCTGCGCATGGCGCGGTCGCGAGAGGCCTCCTGGGGGGGTGTTCGGGTCGTGATCCCGCTTACACCATCATTATTCGAGCACCCGACCGCTCAGAGGCTGGCAGCTCTCTGACACTCAGTCCGCCCAGGTGACCGTCGCCCGCCAGGTGTAGTTGCCGATGTCGGGATGCCGGAACAGCAGGTGGAGCACGCCGTCCGGTGTCTCGAGCCACTCGGGGCCGTCGTAGCCGAAGGAGGCGCTGGTCGTCGGCAGGACCGGATTGCCGGAGAAGATCTCCCACTCGAGCAGGTCGGTGGACCGCGCGAGACCTGTGGACCAATCCGCTCGATCGAAGGGCCCGTCGGTGCTGCCCTCGAAGGCCATGTAGTAGTGGCCCCCCTCCTTTCGGACGGCTCGAGCACCGACTGTGCCTGCGCACCAGGTGCCGTCGACGGTCGCGATCACCGGGTTTCCGGGGTGCCGCACCAAGGCGTCCAGAGAGGGGCCGGTGGCAGCGCCGATCTGCACGTCGGTGCCGTCGAAGCCGTGGTAGAGCAGCGTCCACTGGCCGTCCTCGAACCACAGCGACGGCGTGCCGATGTTCACCGACTCCCAGCCGTCGGGCTCGTGCACCAGCAGCGGGTTGGTCCCATGGCGGACCCAGCTGCGGCCGTCCGTGGAGGTGGCCAGACCGATGTCGCCCGGCCAGCGCGGGTCGGTGCCCGCGGCCTCGTAGACCATCGTCCACGTGGTGCCGTCGAACCACACGCCGGGGAAGCTCGCCAGGCGGTCGTCGGGCCAGGGTGCCTGACCCTGAGCGAGCTTGACCTGCATCAAGCGCAGGTAGCTGAAGTCGCGGTAGAAGGTCCGAAGCTCCAGGGGCGCGCCCGCGACGTTGGTGAAGGTCAGCGAGTGATCCTGGAGTGACCAGGGCGCGTCGAACTCTCGACGTCGCACGTCGCGCTGCGCGAGCAGCCCCTCCGGACCCGCGTAGGCGTCGAGGCCCACGACAGGCAGGTCGTCGAAGTCGCTGTCATCCACCAGCATGGAGAACCAGGCGGTCATCGGGCCGCCGGGCAGCGTGTCGTCGTAGGGTCCGTAGGCGAGGTAGCCCGCGTCGTCGTCCGCCACGTTGGCCGACCAGCCGCCCGCCTCGGCGCGCCCGACCTCGTGGAGGAAGTCCCGGTCCGCGTACCACTGCCAGGCGGGGGTGCCGCCGATGTCCAGGACGATGCCCTCGTCGACGAACGTGACGCCGTCGGTCGAGGTGGCCAGACCCGTCGCAGACCGCCCGACATCGTCGACCACGAGGTTCGAGATGTAGAAGGCCATCAGGGTGCCGTCGTGCCACCACGTCGACGGAAAGTGGAAGCCCGACCACCCGAGCGGACCCGACTCGTCGACCACGAGCGTCGCCCGACCCTCCCACAGGTCGGCGAGGCCTGGTGGCGGACGCTCACCGGTGTCGGTCGGTGTGGTGCCCGCCGGGGTCGTTCCGGCCGGCGTCGTGCCGGTGGGCGTGCTCGTCGCGGTCGTGCCCGTCGGCGTGGAGGTCCCGGGCGTCGTGCCCGTCGAGGTGGAAGGCGTGCTCACGCCCGTGTCGACCTCGGGAGCCTGGGTAGGCTTGCTCCCACACGCGAAGAGCCCGACGCACAGGGTGAGGCCGCAGACGGTCCGATGCATGGCGAGCCTCATCGCACGTAAAGGACGTGCTCGCCAACACCGAGGTCTTCGTTGTCGTTGCCGTGGCTCGCCATCAGCCGAGACTCCAGGTCTCCGACCGCCGGTGCTCCTACCTGGAACCAGTGGTCGTCGTAGAGCGGAGTGTCGGGGTACCAGCCGCTCGGCCCCCCGGGACCGGGGTTGCCCGACTCGCAGGCGAAGTCCAGCCCGACGAAGGCCGGCGCCGGATCACCGCCGGGACCGTCCGGGCAGTTGCTGTCGTCGGGCGAGTCACTACCGAAGCCCACCGCCCACGTGTGGAGGTGCTGACGAGCGCCGACGCCACCGAGTGTCAACGAGAGGCCGTCAACGTAGATCGCCTCGATGTCGACCGGCACGTCGTCGCCGAAGCCGTCCATCGACGAGTACTGGTACCCGACGAGGTTGCCGCGGACCTCGGCGTAGTCGATGCACCAGGTCTCCGTGAACACCGACTGGGCGAAGCCGCCCGCGCCGTCGCGGGTGCAGAAGGGGTAGTCCGGATGAGGGACCCACGGCGCCGGGCAGGCATCCACGGCGTAGTCGTCGCCGCGCACCCGGGTCCAGCCGCCACCGTCCGTCGTCTGGTCGCACCACACCTCGCGGACGTCGCTGCAGGGCGGGTCGATCCAGTACCAGCCGTCCATGTCGACGCCGAGCGCGAGCAGGTCGGCGCAGTCGAGACCTGGGCAGTCGCGCTCGCCCGGTGAGCAGCCGTCACCGAGCGCGACCGGGTCGCTCGTCGCGGGCAGGCCGGCCTCGTCCGGATCAGTCGGAGTCACCTCGCAGGTCACCGACGCACCGACCGCGAGCGGGGACGTGTCGAGGCGGTCGCTCGCCCCCACGGGCAGCCCATCGGCGTACCAAGCGAAGCGCCACTCCAGCAGCCCGGCGTCGGGCGGGTCGAGGTCGGTCGGGCGATCGGCCTCACAGGCGAGCACGTCTCCAACGACGGCCGGGTCGGGGCGAATCACCGGGGTCGGCTGGACGGGTGGGGTGTTGCGGATCACGACCGCCGCACTCTCGACGCCGGCGCCACCCACAGGCGTGGCCGTGCAGGTCACGCTCTGGTGCTTGTCGAACCAGGCCCCGTCCAGCGACGGAGAATCGTCACCGACCGGGCTGCCGTCCACCGTCCACGCCCAGGACCACTCGATGGGGTCGCCCTCTGGGTCCTCGGCGGCGGCCTGGCAGGTGAGCACCGAGTCTTCGTAGGCCTCCTCCGGCACGATCCGGACCTCCGTGACCCGGGGGGGCAGGTCGGGCGTGCCCGTGTCTCCCGTGGGACCGGGCGTGGAGGTCGTGCCCGTCGGCGTCGTGCCCGAAGGGGTTCCACCTGGAGTCGTTCCGCCGGAGGAGGGCGTCGACGGGACGCTCGGTGAGGTCACCGCCGGCGCAGCCGTGTCGACGTCCTTCGTGCTGCGGAGGGAGGTCTCGCTGCAGCCCAGAGTCAGCAGAAGCAGCAACGGAGCGCGCATCGGGACCTCGGGAGGAAGCGAGTCTACCACTGCCGACTAGGGCTCGTGCCAGGCCCGGTAGGGCACCACCCGAATGTCGAGAAAGGACGCGACGGCGATGCCGTGCGAGGTGCCATCCGAGGAGCCATTCCACCCGGCCAGGCAGACGCAGGAACCCCCGAGCTCCGCCGCCCGTCGCTTCGCGGCCGCCATGAACAGCCAGTTGCGGCGCTTGCCCCACTGGGCCTTCTTGAGCCCCTCCTTCTGCCCCGCCTCGGCGGGCATGCCGTGGTGAGGCACACCACTGGCGATGGCCCAGGCCCGAGCACAGCGGTCCCAGCCGCGACGGTCGCCGTGGTGCAGCTCGGCGATCCGACGCAGGCCTCCGGGACCGATGGCGCGAGCCAGCTCGGAGAGGCCGGCGTCCCAGTGGCGATGACCGAGATCTTGGCCGCCGACGACCACGAGGACGATTGGTGACTCTTCTCCCACAGGCCTCCCGCATCCAGGTGTCACGCAGCTTATCGCACGTCCGGGGCCTCACCCTCACCGGCGACGGGCGAATGCGGCTGCCGGGCAGGGAGTCTCACGGTTCAGACAGGGTGTGCCCACGCACCGGGCGCACCCTGCAAGGAGACCACATGGCTCATGACATCCTCCGTCCGCCCGACTTTCTGCTCATCGGGACCTGCGAGCCCGAGCCACGTCCGGGCTGGCTGCTCGAGGCCCTCGACCCGGGCCCGTCCTGCACCGCACCTCGGCCATCGCTCGCGGCGCGCCTCCGTGCCTGGCTGGCGGCGCTCCCACTCACCCCCGCGAGGTTGTCGACCGGAGCGCGGTGACTAGTCACCTGTCCTCGGGGAGGGGACGTGCGCGCGCTGATCATCGGAGCCGGAGCCGTGGGGCTGACCTACGGCCTGCACCTGCAGCGCGGAGGCGCAGAGGTCAGCTTCTACGTCCGCCCCAAGTACGCTGAGGCGGCACGCGCGGGCTTCACGCTCTACCCGCTGGGCGGCCGCGAGAGGCAGACTCGTCTCGAGGGAGCGGGCGTGGTCACGTCGGTCGACGAGGTCGCCGCCCAGCAGTGGGACCAGGTGTGGCTGGCGGTCTCCTCACCGGCCCTCCGCGGTGACTGGCTCGCCGAGGTCCTCGGCGCAGCCGGCCCGGAGACCACCGT
>PKDJ01000295.1 GCA_002862545.1 Pseudomonadota bacterium | reverse complement strand
GTGTCCGCAGAGTCGCCGCCCTTGTCACCGCCGCATGCCAGAAGGCTGATGCACACCACAGCCTGGATCCAGTTCGTCCGCATGTCTTCTCCTTCAGCTGGCCTACTGACATGGCAGGTTCTGCCTTGCCAGTCTGGCGTACCAAGCGGCGCCGGACCAGCCGGTCAGCGCGCGGAGATCGCAGCGGCGACGATGGACACCACGGTGGCCCCGAGGAACAGACCGACGGTGCCGATGGACGGGAGGAGTGCCGCAGCAAGAGCCATGGCCAGGAAGGGTCCGAGGCCGAACATGCTCATGACGAGGAGGGTCTGGACGGACGCGGTGAGCTCTCGCGGAGCCCGCTCCGCGAACAGCGCGACGCCGGCCACCCAGAAGAGCGCGTAGGTGAGCCCATGCAAGAGCTGGGCGGTAAGCACGACTGGCGCGGGCGCCAGCGCGGTGATCGCCCACCTGAGGGCGGTCGAGCCCACGGCGAGGGTCATGGCTCGGCGTGGCTGCAGCCACTCCAGGAGGGCACGACCTTGCCAGAGGATGCCCACCTCGACCACCACGGCGGCGCCGATGGCGAGTCCCGTCAAGCCCTCCGAGATCCCCATGTTCGTGGTGTGGAGCGCGAACAGTCGATCGTAGAGACTCAGCGTGGCTCCGTGCAGAGTCGCGACGACGAGGAGGGGGACCAGGCCCAGCGAGCGGGCCGTGTGCCACAGCTGCACCAGGGTCGGTGGTCGGCTCGCGGGTCGGGCGTCCGGGAGAGTAGCCGTCGCGAGGACTGAGGCGGCCAGGAGGACCGCGATGGCGGTGCGAGGAGCTGCTTCCCACGAGTCCGACAGGGCGCTGGTCGACACCACCACGCCGATGAAGGACACCGATCCAGCCGCGCGAATGCGACCGTAGTTCCGTCGGTCTTCGCCAAGTAGAGACACGGTCAGGGCGTCGGCGATCGGAAAGACGGGTCCCAGGGCCAGGGCGAGCACACCCATTCCGACGACGAGCCACAGCGGAGAGTCAGCGGCAGCGAGGACGACCGCTCCCGACGCCGCGAGGGCCATGGCGGTCACGAGTGGGCGCACGGTGCGCTGGGAGCGGTCGACCCACCAGGCGAAGGCGGGGCCCGTGACCAGCTTGCCCAGGGGGAACAGCATGAACACGGCGGCGATCGCGCTCTCCGAGAGCCCGGCTGCAGCCAGTGAGGGGGCGAGGAGCGGGAATCCGCCCATCGCACCGACCGAGAGGAGGTACCAGATCGCCAGACGACTTCGCAGACTGACCTCGGGGAGGTCAGAGCAGGTAAGTCATCCGAATGGGGAGCGTCGCGTCCTCGGTGAGTTCGAAGGCACAGTCCTCCCACCGGGGAGGCCCCAGCCGCCGTACGCGTGTCGAGGCTCCGAAGCCCTCCTTGGGAATTCCGAACAAGCCCGTGTCGAGCTCGCCGTCGCTGTCTTCGTCGTGGAGCACGCTCACGGCGTAGCGGCCAGGCGGCAGCTCGAACTGGATGGTCGCCTCGCCCTCGATGGGCCTGACGGAGGCTGCTGTCACTGGAGTCGCGCTCGGAAAGGTGGATCCGGGTGCGTGGACCGCGACACGGATCAGTCCTTCATCGTTCCGAAGATCCAAGAGCGACACCTCGAGCGCGAACACGTCGCTGGCTGAGGCGTGCGCTGCGATGAGGACTGCGAGCGACATCTTGTCTCCTGGCGCTAAATGTAATTCAGGGCGCCATGGATGCCCAAGACGACATGCCGGCCGCTCTTCGTGCTCATTGAGTTGACTTTGAATTTCATCTTCATAGACGGGTGGTGCTTCGAGCTGAAAATAGTTATCAATTCCAACTGGGAGGCCCCTGATGGGCACACGATGCGCTTCTGTTCTTCTCGCCTGCGTCCTGACTGCCTGCGGTGGTGACAAGGGTGACTCTGGAGACACGGGCGGCACGGCCACGGGCGGCACGGCCACGGGCGGCACGGCCACGGGCGGCACGGCCACGGGCGGCACGGCCACGGGCGGCACGGCCACGGGCGGCACCGGCGACACTGTGACGACGCCAACGGACGGCGCAGGGGTTCCCACCTACTACGAGTTTGCCAGCGGTGAGTCCGGAGCGAGCTCGGTCTCCTACAGCGGCCAGACCTTCCGCCAGCTGCTCATCGAAGACATGACGGCGTACGTCAGCGGCATGACGGATCGCCTCAACGCAGGATGGTTCCCGGTCCCCGGTGAGGTGACTGAGGACATGATGTTCTACCTGGAGTTCGACAGCACCGTAGGCGGCTCCATCGACCACAGCTTCACGGCTGACCTGCCCATCCTGCAGACCACCTACGACGATGTGTCCTCCGACAAGGATCTGTTCGGCAAGATGGCGGGCAACGACGAGGTCGGTCAGCACAAGGACTGGTCCGTCGACTTCGTCGGCTGGCCGGCGCCGGGTGTGACGACGCCAGAGAGCCTGGTGCGAGCCTGGGTTGCCATGCTCGACGACGCCGCTGTGAACTGGTCCAACGGTGACATTCCCACCGGCCCGGACGGCGAGCCGGTCGGTGCGGTCTACGTGACGGCCGAGGGACACGACCTCAAGCAGCTCCTCGAGAAGTTCACCCGTGGAGCGGTCGCCTTCAGCCAGGGCACCGATGACTACTTGGACGACGACGAGCCGGGTAAGGGTCTGCTCTCCGACCACACGGCCAACGACGACGGCAAGAACTACACGCCGCTCGAGCACCAGTGGGACGAGGGCTTCGGCTACTTCGGCGCGACGCGTGACTACTACGACCTCTCCGACGACCAGATCGCGGACATCGGTACGAGCGACTACGACGGCGATGGCCTCATCGATCTCAAGTACGAGGTCTGCTGGGGGCACTCTGTCAACGCCGCGAAGCGCGACCGGGGCGCGGTCGTGGGAACGGACTTCACGAAGCAGGCCTGGGAGGCCTTCGCGCAGGGCCGCATGCTCATCGCCGAGAACTACGGTGGTCTCTCCGACGATCAGTTCGCCGAGCTTCAGGGGCACCGCGACCAGGCGGTCGCTGCCTGGGAGAACGCGATTGCATCCACCGTCGTGCACTACATCAATGACACCCTGCAGGACATGGGTGACTACGGCACGCCGGACTACAGCTTCAACGACCACGCCAAGCACTGGGGCGAGCTGAAGGGCTTCGCTCTCGTGATGCAGTTCAACCCGCGCTCGCCGATGTCCGACGGCGACTTCGAGGTCTTCCATGGCCTCGTGGGGACTGCTCCGGTCGTGGCCGGACTCGACGACGACTACGCCGACGATCTGCGCACGGCGCGTGCGCTGCTCGGCACAGCCTATGGCTTCGATGAGGCCAACCTGGGTGATGATGATGGTGAGAACGGCTGGTAAGTTCTGGCTTGTTGCACTCCTGGGCGCTTGCGGTGGCTCGTTCGAACGGGGCGGCGCAGGCGAGGAGCAGGTGCCGACCGAGGTCGCAGATGTGCTCTCGGCGGCAGCGCCGCAGGTGGTCATCCCTGCGATCGACCGGTTTGCCGAGGCTGTCATTCAGCTTCGCGATGCGGTCGAGGATTGGGATGGCGGCGAAGACCGCGCGTCCGTCCAGGAAGCTTGGCAGGTAGCGATGCTAGCCTGGCAGGAGTGTGAGGTGCACCAGATCGGTCCGACCGCATCGGCGCTGGTGGCGCCAGGCGGCAAGGACCTTCGCGACACGGTCTACTCCTGGCCCACCGTGAACCCCTGCCGTGTCGACCAGGAGACGGTGGCGGGTGACTGGGTGGGGGCCTACTTCGACACGGCGCTGGTCAACGTCCGGGGCCTAGATGCTCTGGAGCACCTGCTCTTCGTCGAAGGCACGGGAAATGGGTGTCCGAGCCAGGTCTCCATCAACAGCGACGGGACGTGGAGCGCGCTTGGGGACTCAGGTGTCCGCTCGGCACGTGCGAACCATGCGCGGGCTCTCGCCGATGATCTGTTGTCGACGAGCGCGTCTCTCCAGCAAGAGTGGGCTGGATTTGGTGATGCCCTGGCGGGCCCTGGCACCGCATCGTCGCCATACGCCACGTCGGACGAGGCGCTGACGGCCATTTTCCACGGTCTGTTCTACGTCGAGACGGGCGTGAAGGATCGCAAGCTCGCCGCTCCACTCGGGCTGCGAGACTGCGGTCAGGAGCAGTGTCCGGAGAGCGTCGAGCACCTGCCTTCCGGCCTGTCTATCCGAGCGCTGGAGGCGAACATGGTGGGCTTCCGAAGCCTGTTCACGGGTGGCGAGGGGGCTGGCATGGACGATCTGCTGATCGAGCTGGGTCATGGCGATCTCACCGAGGCCATCCTGCAGGCAACGGACGGAGTCGAAGCCGCTCTGCCGGCTGTCGACTTGCCCATCGACGAGGCCCTGTCTTCTGACCTCGACGACTTGGAGGCGCTGCACTCCGCGGTCGGTGGCGTGACAGACCTGCTCAAGAATGACCTCACCACGGTGCTGTCACTCGAGATTCCTGCCGAGGCTGCAGGAGACAACGACTGAATCGTGATGAGTGACCTCCTCGCACCATTCCTCGACCCCGCCTCGCGGACATGGTGGGTTGCACTCCTAGCGGCAGCGGCAATCGGCTGGCTGGTGCAGGTGTGGACCGGCCGCTCGGAGCGGTCCGCGTGGCTGTCTCGGTCCAGTGCGCTGGACATGCAGCTCTTGCTCGGTCGTCAGGCCTTGCGAGCACTGGGGGCTTGGCCCGCTCTGTTCACAGCCTGGTGGCTCGCGACGCACCTGGTTCGGCGGCTCGACCGCTACGTGGGTCGACCGGAGCTCGACGGGGTGCCCGAGTGGGCCCTGCCGGCGCTCTATGCGGTCACGCTGTTCGTCGCGTGGGATGCGAGTCGGTATGTCCTGCACCGCCTGATGCACGCAGTGCCTGCGCTGTGGTCGCTGCACCAGGTTCATCACAGTGCGGAGACCCTCACTCCGCTCACCTTCCACCGCATCCACCCGCTCGAGTCGTTCCTGTACGAGCTGCGCGGTGTCGTCGTCACAGGCCTGGTTGCCGGCGGCTTCTACTGGCTCTTTCGAGGGGGGAGCCTGGGCTGGACGGTCCTCGGCGTGCACGGGATCGGCTGGACCTTGAATCTGATCAGCGGGAACCTTCGTCACAGCCACGTGTGGTGGTCCTGGGGACGTCTCGAGGCGTGGCTGATCAGCCCAGCCCAGCATCAGCTGCACCACGCACCCGAGACCGAGCGCACCAACTTCGGCACCTGGCTCGCCATCTGGGACCGTCTCGGTGGGACCCTCCTGCTCGCCGAGCGGCCTCCCGAGAGGTTTGGAGTCGCTTCGCGAAACCATGGGGATGACCTCGCCTCTGCGTGGCTGGGGCCTCTCGTCGAGATCGGACGCTCCTGGGCACCGCTCGCGCCGCTGGGGGCTGCCTTCCTCTCGGCACTGGCGCAGGCGGACGACGAGGTGCCCAGTGACGATCTCGACTACGAGATCCTCGTCGTCGGCGACGAGGGACTGCCAGAGGTCGCGGGCTCGGCCCATGAGGTGACCGAAGAGCAGCTGGAGCGCTTCGAGCACGACGACATCCACAAGGTCTTGGCGACGGTTCCAGGCGTGACCGTGCGTGAGGAGGATGGCTTCGGACTTCGGCCGAACATCGGCATCCGGGGCGCCAACTCCAACCGCAGCGCCAAGATCACGCTCATGGAGGACGGGGTCCTCCTCGCGCCCGCGCCGTATGCCGCTCCTGCGGCGTACTACTTCCCGATGACCACCCGGATGACGTCGGTCGAGGTCTTCAAGGGAGCCTCGGCGGTTCAGTATGGGCCGAACACCGTGGGTGGCACCGTCAACCTGGTGACGCGTGGGGTGCCGGATGCGCCAGACGGAGCCATCGATGTAGCCGCTGGCTACTGGCCTACCGGCAAGGTTCATGCGTGGACCGGCACCGGAGATGGCCGCTCGGGTGTCCTCCTCGAGGCCGTGGAGGTGGGCTCGACGGGGTTCAAGACACTCGATGGCGGTGGTCCTACCGGATTCGACCGCACAGAGGTGATGTTCAAGGGGCGGCTCGGCTCGGACCCGGACGCCGAGAGTGTGCACGCGCTGGAGCTCAAGCTCGGCTACAGCCGCGAGCGCTCGCACGAGACCTACTTGGGGCTGACGCCTGACGACTTCGAGGCCCAGCCGTGGCGTCGCTACGCCGCGACCCAGCTCGGACTGATGGAGTGGCACCGCACGCAGGTCGAGGCTTCGTGGCCCGTGCGCATCGGTGAGGTGTTCGATGCCCGCACCGTCGCCTACCACCACTTCCTCGATCGAAGCTGGACGAAGTTCAACCGCTTCGAAGACCCCTCCGTCGACATGCACGCGCTGATGCAGGGCACAGGTGAAGGGCGGGCAGGGGTCCTGCTCGCCGTGCTGAGGGGAGAGGAGGACTCGACCGAGGCGGAGCGGCTGCTCATTGGGACCAACGATCGCCGATTTCATGCCTATGGTGTGCAGAGCCGTGCCCGCTGGAGTGCTCGAGGAGACGTGATCTCCAGCCGGCTCGAGGGAGGCCTTCGCGTCCATGCTGACGACGTGCTGCGTCTGCAGTACGAGGTTCCGCATCACATGCGGAGTGGTGTGCTCCGGCGCGCCGGAGGGCGGGTCGTCAACCTCGATGCCCTCACCCGGGCGCGTGCGCTCGCCGGGCACCTCCACGAGACCTTCGATGTGGGTCCGCTCTCGCTCCAGGGGGGCGCCCGCGTAGAGCATGTCCGGACACGCTTCGAGGGTGCCGACGAGCGCCCCGAAGACTGGCAGACCACTACCGCACTGCTTCCCGGAGTGGGGGCCCTTGTGTCGCTCACGCCATGGCTCGATGCCTTCACGGGCATCCATCGGGGCTTCAGCCCGGTCGCGCCGGGCTCCGATCCCGGTGTCTTGCCAGAGCAGAGCTGGAACACCGAGGTCGGACTTCGCGCGTCGACGATCGATTTTCGGGCGGAGTTGGTCGGGTTCTCGAATGCCTATGCGAACCTGACCAGTGCCTGCACGTTCGCCAGTGGCTGCCTCGATGAGGCCATCGACACCCAGTACGATGGCGGCGAGGTCGAGATGGTGGGCACTGAGAGCCTCCTCGGGAAGTCGTTCCTCTTGCCAGCGGGCGTCGCCCTGGATGTCTCCGCGACACACACGCTGACGGTCTCGGCCTTCCAGAGCTCGTTCTCGTCCAACTTCGACCAGTTCGGTGATGTGGAGAAGGGGGACTGGCTCCCCTATGTTCCGGTTCACCAGGGTGCGGCGCAGCTGGCTGCGGAGCATCGGAGGTGGAGTGCAGCGCTCGCAGCGACAGCCCGCTCGGGAATGCGCGACTCGGCGAGCCAGGGGCCGCTCACGACGGAGGATGTGCCGGCCCTCGTCCTGCTCGATGCATCCGCAGCGATCCGTCCCGGCGAGCGCGTCGAGCTGTACACCACCGCGAGCAACGTGCTGAACACGGCAGCGGTCGTATCTTGGCGTCCCCTCGGGGCTCGACCGACGGCGCCACTTCGGGTGATGGTCGGAGTCAAGCTCAGGGGTCGCTCACGCGAGATCGACTGACCAGGGCTGCAGGAAGTCCCTTTCTGTCGAGTGCGACGGGCGGTCACAGCGATCTCCGATTAGGTGCTGCGCGTAGGCGTTGATTGCGTGGTTGGGAGCAGAGATGCCCTGGCGGCGTGAAGGCGCCATACAGGTCGGCCGGACAACCGGCTGGAGGGCGCGGGACCCGGAAACCCGTCGCAGAGGGGATGCCACCTTCGGGTGGACATCCAGAAGGAATCGAGAATGTCGAAGAAGCTGTTTGTGGGCGGCCTTGCATGGGCCACGGATGATGCTGGTCTCCACGAGGCCTTCGCCGAGTTCGGCGAGGTGCTTGAGGCCAAGGTGATCACGGATCGTGAGACCGGTCGGTCCCGCGGGTTCGGGTTCGTGACCTTCGAGAACGACGAAGACGCCGATCGCGCCATGCAGGAGATGGCTGGAGCCGACCTGCACGGTCGCACCATCCGGGTGAATGAGGCCCAGGACCGTCGCGGTGGCGGTGGTCGTGGCGGCGGCGGTCGCGGCGGCTTCGGTGGCGGCGGTCGCGGCGGCTACGGCGGCGGCGGCGGTGGCCGTGGTGGCTACGGCGGCGGCGGCGGTGGACGCGGCGGCGGCGGCTACGGCGGCGGCGGCGGCGGCGGCGGCGATCGCTGGTAGTCGCTCACAGACACGGCAGCGCCCGGTCGGTACGCCGACCGGGCGTTGCTCGTCTTGGTCAGAGGATCCAGCGCTCGACCCACGACACAAGGTCGGCCACGGTGTCGGCTTCGAGCTGTCCTCCGTCGAACATCTGCGTGCCGTGCACACTGCCCCGCTCGACGAACTCCCAGCTCGAGGAGCCCCCGATGAAGTCGCCACTGTAGGCCTCGTTCGTCGGGTAGAGCCACAGCACAGGTGTGGCCTCCGTTTCGCTACCTGTCACGGGGACCTGCGTCTCGGTGTAGGTCCCGGGGGACATCCACACGACGGCCGCGGGATCGGGTAGCGCCGTGTCGTGCTCGGCCGTGTAGTCGTGTACGGATGTGGTGCCGTTGCTGGCACCCACCAGGAGCAGCTTGTCTGGAGAGACGGTGCAGCCTGCGTCTTCGTCGAGGAGGTAGCGAACGGCCGCCTCCATGTCGAGACGGGCACCTGCTCCGGTGTAGGCCGACTCCGGATCCCCGGACGAGGCACCGGCGCCGCGGCGGTCGACGTTCAGGACTGTCACGCCGAGGTCGGAGAGCACCTCACGCACGCGCTTGGGGTAGCCCGTGCGATCATTGCCGGGTGGGATCATGTGGAAGAGCACGATCGCCCCGCGGCCCGGCTCGGCAGCGACGTGATGATCAGCGGCGAGGGTCTCACCGTCCGCAGTGCTGAAGCTCACCTCCCGCACGTCGCCCGTGCAGCTGGGGACGGTCTCGGAGGGAGGCTCGAGAGGCGGAGTCGTTGCCTCGGAAGCCTGGGTACTCGAGTCACTGCCACAGGCAGTCAGGACGAGCAGGAGCAGTGCACAGCGCAAGCGACCTCCACGAAGGCTTGACCGTCCAGACCGGTCGGCCGGGCATTGTTGGAGTAGCATCCAACGTGTACGGAGGAAATGAATGCGCAGGCTGCTGGTGGTCACCCTCGCACTGGGCGCGTGCGGCGGCAAGGATGGTGCCGACACGGCGGCACCCCTGCCTGACTTCTTCATCCAAGCGACGATTGACGGGAAGCCCTTCGAGGTCGCCTCGACCTCGGGTCTCGAGGGCATGCGGCTCGAGGCCTACGACAGTGCCTGGTCCGATCAGAACGTGCATGCACAGTCGACGACCTTCGGCGAAGTACGCGACCGGATGCGGATCGAGGCCGTTGGACTCTTCGACGGCCCGCCCGATCAGACCGAGTCGTTCCAGGTCTACAAGAAGGGCCTGAACGACTACGGCACCATGACGCGCAATGCGGATGACGATGATGTCGAGCTGCCGGGCATCAACATCATCTTCTGGGACGTGAACCAGATCGACTGGTGGTGCAGCGTCAGTCGGGGCGATGAGTCTGGGGCCACCTTCAACGTCTCGCGTCACGACCTCTACGAGGGGGGAGCGACCCAAGACGGCTTGCGCATCTGGGGGATCACCGAGGGGACCTTCTCCTGCACGCTGTACAGCGCGGGTGGCTCGGGCATCCCGGTCGAGGATGGCCGCTTCCGCATGCTCACCATCCTCATGGACTGACCCATGCTCTGGTTCTTGCTGGGCGCAGCGCTAGCCGAGGCCCCACCCTCCGAGCCTCTCGAGGTGACCTCCGAGCACCGGGGTCTGTTGGTTGGACTTCCAGAGCTCTCGAGTCGGCTGGAGGGCCTCGCCTGGGACCGCACCGCCGAGAAGGTCGAGGTCGCACGCCTGGCGGACGGAACCATCGACATCCACTACACCTACGCGCCCGAGGACTCCAAGGGCCAGGTGGACTACCTGCACCACAACGTGATGGTCGGCTACCACCGCCCAAGCAAGCCGCATCAGGTCGAAGACCTCGAGCTTGGGGTTCGCGTCTTCTCGCGGAGTCTCGACTGGGTCCGGGTGCCGCTGGAGCCGTCGCCGCTCACGTGGGGCGAGGTCAACCTCTGCTACTTGGTGAACAAGCGGAACGCCGGGCCCCCGACCGGTACGCTCTGTGTCGCGGCGAAGGACCGCTACACGGTGATCTACGCGGTGGACGGGCTCCTGCTGAAGGAGCCAGGCAGCGTCGATGCGCTCCTCAACGAGGCGCTCGGCCGGACGCTTCGAGTGCGTCCCTGAGGGCGGTCAGCTCTCGGGCTGTGTGCAGGTGACCTGAACGTGCAGGTGGTCGGCGTGATTCCGAGCCCCGCGCACGATGCCGCTCCGCTCCCACAGGCGCGGTGCACCCGGGCGCGGGAAGATCTCGGCGATCTCCGCCTCCGAGAGGGTCTCGGTCTCGCGAAGCCACGTGACGAGCCGGTTGATCAGGCCTTGATCGAGCAGGATTGCCTTTATGCGACCGCTCGAGAGCAGTGCGTCGAGCAGGGCCCAGGTGGTCTCCTCATCGAGCTGTGAGGGCCAGACCCGTTCGAACCCATGCTCGGGTTGCCGGCGATCGGCGCTGTACAGCCCGATGTCGGCATCACGCCCATCGCGGTGCTGGCGGTGACCGTACATGGGTCCGCCCCACTTGTGGGACAGGTCGCCGACGAAGAGCGGATCTGCGTCGGGGTGGCGGTACCGTACCTGGCGAGCCGCGGCTTCGATCAGCTCGACGAGCCAGGGAGTGCCCCAGCTACGACCGGGGTTGGCGCGGTGGAGGTGTGGGGTGTCACGCACTTGAACCGGGTGCGTCAGAGGAGCCTTGCAGCGCGGGGCCGAGGCAGTCCGTAGGCGCAGCTGCGTGCGGTCCACAGGGTCGTCGTCATGCGGGCCCGGCAGGCCGGCCAGAGCGACAGTCACCAGCAGAGCACTCCACACCCGAGGACCTCCAGAGCGGCCGGCGAGCCTACCCCAGACGTCAGACGCCGTCGAGGCATGGCCTCGACGGCGTCTGGAGAAGAGGCCCCCGCGAGGCGAGGGCCGGCCGCATCAGCCGCCGAGCTTGGCCTTGAGCGCGCCGAGGACCTCGACCGACTCGCCACCGGCGGAGACAGCGTTGTCGACGGCATCCATGATGGAGGCAGGAAGCTTGAGAAGCTTCGGGATCTCCATGGGGTTGGCCGCGAGGGACTTCAGCGTCTCGGGGTCGGCGAGACCCTTGCCGTCGTCGGCGACCTTCTTGGCGTCGTCAGCGACGGAGCCGAGCAGCGCCACGAGGGCCTCACCGGACTCCTTGGCCTGCGCCGGGTCCATGGCGTCGAAGCTGTCGATCATGTAGCGAGCCATGACGACCTTGCCCTTGAGGACAGCGGCAGACATGAGGAAGGCGTCGACCTTCTCGAAGCCGGTCTCACCGACGCGGACGCGGTACTCGTCGGTCGCGAAGGGGTTGTCGGCGTCGAGAGACGCGAACTTTGCGTCGATCTGGGAGGGAAGGAGAGGCGTGGACCGGTCGTCCTGCTTGGACTCCTTGGCCTTCTTCTTCTCTTCCTTCTCGCACTTCTTGAGCTCCTTGCCCTCGAGGCCGTCACAGGCCGCGTAGGCGGGGGCGGAGAAGGCCAGTCCGGAGACCAGGGCGAACATAAGAGTCGTGAGCTTCATCGTTGCATCTCCAATTTCAACTAGAGCGGCCGCTGGTTTAGCTTGGTGCTCGAGGCTTGGCGAGCGGATTTATCGCCGATGCGACCGCACCTGGAACGCGCGGGGGGGAATCACCTTCCCCCTCAGGGGCCGGATGGTCTGTGATGGTGACTTTCTGGACAGACGAAGGCCGACAGTGCGTAGGCCTGCGTAAGAGGTCTGAAAGGTGCGTCAGAGGATGGAGGCCATCCCGCCGCTGATGTCGAAGCCGAAGCGGTCGGTGTTGTTGGTCCAGTCGTTAAACTCCTCGCGGCCCCCACGGATGGACCAGTCGGAGTCGATGGTCAGACAGGAGCTGATGCCACCGCGAGGACGCAACCGCATCATCAGGCGCAGTCGGATGGGCTCGTAGGCACCGATCAGGTCGTCATAGACGACGTTGCAGAGGCGCTCGTAGCTGACGATCGAGTCCCGGAAGGCATCCTTGTAGACCTTGAGCGACTTCAGCTCGATGGTCCAGTCCTTCGGGTAGAAGGTGATCAGCATCTCGCCGAAGTCAGGCTGGTTGGCGACACCGAGGAACGTGAACTCCGGGATCAGGATCTTCTGCTCGTACGCAGAAGCACCAGGGTTCGGGATGCGCTGAAGCAGGGCCTTCTTGCTCCAGTGACTGTTCGGGAGCTCGGCACCCTTCTCCTTGAGGTCGCTGAGCTTGGCCTCGCGCTCGCGCTTGATGGTGGCGAAGGCGCGCTTGCGCTCGATGGGTGGCAGCTGGCGAAGGCCCTTCAGGACCTCGTCGTACGTGACGTTGGACATGCTCCCCCTGGGGGTGGCCGGCGGAGGTAATCGGTGACTCGCTCTGTGCGCAAACCATGCGTCGTGACAGGAATGGACGCAGGATGCTGTCGCTTTTGCGTCTCACGGGTGTCCATACCGGATGAGGGGCACGCAGGAGGCAGGATGGATCCGCGAGAGCAGGGTGCAGATGTGGGAGTGACGGTCGATGATCTCCTGCTGGTGATGCTTGCCGGAGGCACGATGCTCGCGGGCCTGGGAGTGCTCCTGTTCACCTGAGCTGGCTTGGCCGGTCCGTGTGGGTGAAGGAGGAGCGGGAGGCTGCGGGTGGAGCGCCGAGTCGTCGCAAGTGGGTTTCTGTTGGTGGGGCTGGTGGTCGTCTGGACGTCGGTGGTCCCTGGTTCACCCGCAGCGTCCGAGTCGGCGCCCGTGCAGTCGGCTGAGTCTGTGAGGGCAGAGACGCCAGACCGATCACGGGTGGCAGACCGCCCTCGACCTCGGCCCGAGGTGCCGCTTGGGGTGCCCGCCCCACAGCCGAGCCCGCCGCCGGTGGAGGGCCTGCGGCTCGATCCTGCGCGCGCTCATCGCGCCGTCGATGAGGCAGCAGCGCAGTTCGACGAGGCCTATCCGAGCTGGGCCGAGGGAGGCGACCCCGCGCGAGCCGAGCAGGTACAGGCCATCGCGCACGACCTCTACGACGCCGTTGGGCTGCTGATTGACGAGGTCCTCGACGGGGAGCGCACGCTGGATTCAGGTGGCCTGCGGAGGGAGCTCAAGGGCCTCCAGGGCGACGCCAATGCGGAGCTGATCGCACTGCTCGGCTCGGATGGTCTGACGGCATTGGCGGACGCCACCGGCTTTGGCCGGCAGGTCTTGGTCGGGTCGGAGGCGCTGCTGCCGCCGGAGTGAGCTCAGGTCCCGCCTCTAAAGATCGAGCCGATGTCGGCCGAGATGTTGAAGCCCTGCTGAGCCCCGGCAACCGTCGTTCGGTGGGTGTAGCCCACGCTTAGGGCAACTCCGTCTGCCACCAGACCGATCCCGCCGAAGTAGCTGAACTCGTGCCCAAGTCCCGGTGTGGTCACCTCCGACCAGTCCACGCGTCGGTCCGGATTGGAGAGCCATGTCGGCGCGACGCCGGCGTAGGCTGAGAAGGCACCATGGTAGGCCCGAGCGGTCACCGGAACGTCGACTCCGAACGTCGGGTCCAAGACAAAGCCGGGAGTGGTCAGTCGATTCCAGAACAGGTCGGGTCCAGCCTCGAGCTCGAGCGACTTCCAGTGGGGGCCGACAAAGGCCCCGAGCCGAGCATCGAGCCCCGTCGTGGAGTTGGAGCCCACCGAGTACATGCCCGACACCCGGCTGGTGCCCCCCCAGCGAGGCCACTGGCCGTTGTTGTACAGAGCGCTCACTCCGGCCGTGGCTCCCATGCCGACGACAGTGCCGGTGTTGGCTCCAGTGCCGACGATGTCGACGCCTGCCTGTGGCTTCACCCACCACGAGGCGTCCCACTGTTCGGGCTGCTTTCCGCCCTTTCCGCCCCTTCCGCCCTTTCCGCCCTTTCCGCCCTTTCCGCCCTTTCCGCGCTTTCCGCCGCTGCTCGATGCTCGTCTCTGCAGGGTGGTGGGTACAGGGGGGCCTGCCACCACCTCGGTCTCCAGGGCGTGAGCGGGACCGGCGAGCGCGACGAGCAGGCAGAGCAACGAGACCTCCATCCAGGACCCGGGGACGACGCGCGAGGATACCGCCCTATTCGGTCTTCGCTGAGATTTCTGCGTGAGGGTATGGCGCGGAAGGTGGAGGGGACTCGGGTGAGCATCTGGGCACGAGAGGCACGTCTTCGTGACGACAGCGCCGATGTCGACCTACTCCGCGCCTGGCTGGCACCACGGAGCGTGCGGTCGATCACGCCGTGGCCCGGGGTGCCACGGTGTGTGCGCGTGGAGCTCGACGACGGACCTCACGTTCTCACCTGGTCGGGTGATCTGGCATCGGCTGCCCTGGAGGGGGCGATCCGCGGGTTGATGGGACCACTCGTGCCAGCGCTGCCGGTGGTCGATCGCGATCCGCTCGGTGCGTGGACCCTCTGTCGACTGGTGGCGGGACAGTCCCTGCTCGACGTGCTGCGGACCGGCGATGCAGCTCGAGCTGGACGGCGGCTCGGAGAGGTCCTCACGCGCGTTCATGCGATGCGCTACCCGCAGCCTGGCCTGCTCGGTCAGCACCTCGGCCTCGAACACGCTGTGGAGTCGCTGCGGGATGCCTGGCAGGCTGCCCTCGCCAGGGCGATCTTCGAGGGACACGCGGGGCGTAGGCTCGGTGTGCGCCGAGTCGCTGGCCTCTGGAGGCTGGTCGAGCGAGAAGGTGGGCGACTCGACGACCTGGGTGATCATCGCCTCTGTCATGGCTTTCTGGAGCCGGCTGCAGTCTGGACCGGAGCGGCCGGTGAGGTGCTGTCGCTGCCGAGCTGGGAGCTGGCCTGGGTCGGACCTCCGCTGTTCGATCTCGGGCGGCTCATGCGCTGTGCAGATGATCTTCCAGCGTTCGTGACGGGCGTGGAGGAGGGGTATGGCGCCCCCCTGCCGCTCGACTGGCGCCGCACCGCCGCCATCGTCGATCTCGTTCACCTCGTGACGGTGCTCGATGATCCCGAGGAGCGTCCCGGCCTACACGCCAAGGCGATCGCCAAGATCGAGCAGGTCGTCGGCTAGGGGGAGCGGAACTCGTCGTAGTCGTCACGCAGGCCGTCTCGGGCTGCCGCCTGGCGTCGCTGGCGCTCGTACCAGGGCACCTCGCCCCGCGTCGGGGTGTCAGCGTCAGGCGCCGGCCTCGGTAGACGGCGCGCTGCAGCGCCTCGAGGGCGCTCTCGCGTTGCGCGAGACTCCCGAAGCTCCTGCATCAGCTCGAGAGCGCTCGGACCTTGCTCTTGCGGTGGCCCAAGCAGTCCTCGCAGCCAGTTGACGAACCTCGACCACATCGACGCCTCCACCCGGATCGTAGCAGCGGTGGCAGCGCAGGCAGCTCACCGCAGCCAGATCTCCATGCCATGACCCCACTCGTCGGCGTAGCGTGAGGGCACGACAAGCCCCTCGTCACACGCAGAGACTGCTGAGCGTAGTGCACCGAGATCGTCGTCGAGTCGCATGTGCAGGGGACAGTCGGGTGCGATGTCGAATCCTGCGAGCGTCGTGGCTCCGTCGGCCCGTCCAGTGCCACTGCGACTGGTGATCGTGCCGTCGATGCAGTCGACGCTCAGCGCCTCGTCGGCGCACACCGGCGTCGGGGTGTCGTCGTCGGCGAACCAGCGTGAGTAGGCAGCCAGCGGGGCGCCCTTGAACCAGGTCTGTTCGATCCGTCCGCTCTCGCTGCCGATCAGTCGGAAGCGCGCGACCGGCTCGGGGTGGGTCTCGAAGTAGTCGATGAAGCGTGCGGAGCCGTGTGCCGAGGGTGCCTCGTTGAGCAGCTCGCGGTCGTTCACGAGCGGGCCCGGGTTGTTGCCTGCTCCGAACCAGCCGACCGGCTCCAAGACGCCGTCGATCTCGGCTCGGTGGACCCGGCCCACGAGCGTCCAGCCGCCCCCGTCAGTCGTCAGATCGCAGGTGGCTTGGAGTGGCGTCGAGCCAGGCTGAATCCAGTAGGTGCCGTCGCCGTCCCCGAGGCCATCCTCGAGAATCGCGAGGCACGATGCTGCGGGACAGGCGACGTCTTGCCCTGTCACACAGGGGACCGTGATCTCGTCCCAGCCTGACGGCCCCGTGGTGAAGCTGTCGTCGACGGGCACGACCGTGCAGGTCCAGGTCTGGTCGGGCCCTGTGTGCTCATAGGGCACCGTGTCCTGTGGCCAGTCGGTGGTGACGGCTGCTCCGAAGACCTCTCCGTCGCGCTCCCAGTCGAAGGTGTAGAGGATCTCGTCTCCGTCAGGATCGCTGGACTCCGCGATCACGAGACACTGAAGATCGTCGTCGACCAATGGCTCTCGTGGGACGATCGCGACGAGAGGAGCGGTTGGGCGTGCGTTTCCGATCACGACTTCGGTCAGGGCCGGCGTGCCGGCGAGCTCTCCGTCCGAGGGGGTCACGGTCACCTCGACGCGGTCACCTCGCACGAAGGATCCCGCCGGAAGCAGCTCCCCGTCACCCGCGGGCTCGCCGTCGATGGTCCAGCTCAAGCTCGCAGTCAGCAGGTCGGCCTCGTCGGGATCTGACAGCTCCCACACCGCGATGAGGTCGGTGGTCGTGTCCGGCTCCTCGGGCGACAGCTCCACCGTGGCCGAGGGGGGAGAGTTGCCGATCAGCACGTCGGCGGTCGCGGGCTCGCCCTCCTGCAGGCCATCCCAGGGCGTGACCGTCGCTGTCCAGAGCTCGCCGCGCTGGGTGTCGGAGGGGGACAGGAGCTCGCCTACACTCACGACATCCGGCTCGCTCGCCTGGGTCCAGGCGAAGATGTACGACACAGGATCTCCGTTCGGGTCGACGGAGTCGGTGTCGACAAGGACGCGGAGCGTGTCGTCGGTGAGGGGGTCGGCAGGGGTGATTCGGATCTCGGGTGCGCTGGGAGCCCCGTCGATCGTCAGCTCGATGGCGGCCTGGGCGCTGCGTCCCGCGGGGTCGCTCACCTCGATGGTCACCTCGTGATCGCCGAGGCTCAGATCGTCGACTCTCAGGGAGGCCCGCCAGGAGGCGTCCACACCCCCGCGAGCGAGCTCGCCGTCGATGTCCGAGCTCCACACCGCCGAGATGACGTCGAAGGGATCGTCGGGGTCGGTGACCTGCGCCTCGAGGGCCACGGGCTGACCCAGGATGTGGCGGCTGCCGTCTCGTGGAGCCTCGAACGACACGGTGGGGCCCGCGTCGACTGCGACGACCGTGGTGCTGGCCGAGTCATTGCCGACCAGACCGAGGGGGTCCTCGACCCACAGCACGATGTTCTGTGGACCAGGACTCAGGGTGACCTGTGCGCTGATCGTGCCGTCGGCGCGCGGAGGGACGGGCGTGGTGAGGCGGCCGTCGAGGCTGGACTCGAACCAGACCATCAGCGCCTCGAGGGAGTCGTCGGCGTCCGAGAATCTTCCGCTCAGGGTGGCCTCGGACTCGACCCAGGTGCCTGGGGGATCGAGGTCTGCCGTCGGCGCCGAGGACGGGAGGATCGTCACTGTGGACTCCGCCCGCGCGCTCTCGCCCTCTGGATCCTCCACCTCCAGGGTGATGTCGGCGGACCCTGGCGTGAGGGAGAGCACCTGGCACGTGGTCACGCCCTCGTCGTCGGGAGTGACGCTTGCGCAGGCCACCTCTCCGCGCAGAAGCCATCGCGTGACGAGGTCTGCGGGCCGGGTGTCGGGGTCTGAGACGGTGCCCCGGAGCGAGAGCGGCAGTGCCTCGGGTACCGTGCTGCCTGCGATGGGGGCGACGATCTTCGCTTGGGGCGCTCGAGTCTCCGAGGTGATGCCAATCTCGCGCGCACACCCTCCGAGCAGCAGCACCATGGTCCACCGCATCCAGCGACCTTCGCAGCGCCGGGAGCGTACATCGTCCGGCGGCTGAAAGGGTGGGCACAGTCTGTTCCGGACTCGTGGCGGTACCATGAAGGCACACCCCCCCAGGAGCCCATGCTCCTTACTTGCTGGCATTGCACCAGGGAAGCCCAGGTTTCCCAAATCGACCTGGGCGCCCTGGTGCCTTGCCCTCACTGCGGTCAGATGTTCGTCGCGACGCCGACGGGCGCTGAGCCCCGACGGGCGCTTCCGAGGCAGGACCTGTGGTGGTTCGAGGGAGATCCTCACCTCGATGAGTCAGGGCTGCTCGAGGGGCTCCGTGCGAGTCATCGCCACTGGCGCGTCACGGTGGTTCCAACCCGGCTCCGAGCCCTTCACGGAGAGGTTCCCCGCGTCGCGCTCTTTGGGCGGCGCCACGTCGCTCTCGCCGATCCGCTCGTGCGTCGCCTGGTCAGGCGCTCTCGTGCCTCGACGGTGCTGCTGTCCCCGTACGAGCAAGATCGAGCCCGGTCGCGCCGCCTGCTTCCCGGCTCGGCATTCCTGGGTCTTCCGACGACGCTGGAGGCGGTGCGCAGCAAGCTCCGAGATCTCTGCGACCTGGATGCTAGAGTCGCTCCGCTCGCGGCGCGCTGAGCGGCAGAGCATCAGAGTGGGTCAGCGGACCCAGCGAACCGTCTTGACGTTGACGAACTCGCGGATGCCCTCACGTCCGAGCTCACGGCCGTAGCCGGAGTCTCGGATTCCGCCGAAGGGGTGTCGTGGATCGGAGATGGGGATGCGGTTGACGAAGACCCCTCCGGTCTCGAGCCGCGCTGCAATGCGCTGCGCGCGCGGGAGGTCTCGGGTCCAGATCGAGGCTGCCAGCCCGAAGCGGGTGTCATTTGCAAGCGCGACAGCACTCTCTTCGTCATCCACCACGAAGACGGCGGCTACGGGGCCGAAGAGCTCCTCCCTTGCCGCAGGAGAGTGAGTCGGAACGTCGACCAGCAGTGTCGGTGGGTAGCAGGGGCCGTCGGGTGCTCCCCCGACCATCACGCGCGCCCCCGCTGCCACAGAAGCGTCGACCTGGTCTGCGAGGGTGGCCAGCAGATCGGGCCGGGCCAAGGGGCCGATGTCCGTGTCGTCACGTCTGGGATCGCCGACCCGAAGGTCAGCGAGCGCTGCAGCGAAGCGCTCGATGAAGGGCTCGGCGACATCGCGAAGAACGACGAAGCGCTTGGCGGCCACACAGCTCTGCCCCGAGTTCTGCGTCCGCCCAGCAATCGCGCCGCGGACTGCCATGTCGAGATCGGCATCCTCGAGGACGATGAAGGGGTCCGAGCCGCCAAGCTCGAGGACTGTGCGCTTGAGGCTCGAGCCAGCTGCGGAGGCCACGGCCCGGCCCGCACGATCGCTGCCGGTCAGTGTGACTGCGGCGATGCGGGGGTCCGCGATCAGGGGGGGGATCCGATCGACCTCGACGATGACGTGCTGCAGGAGTCCCTCGGGGAGTCCCGCCTCCAGGACCAGCTGTGCGATGGCCTCGCCACAGCCGAGGGTGTTCTCGGCGTGCTTCACCAGGACGGCATTTCCGGCCATCAGGGCGGGCGCCGCGAAGCGCAGCACCTGCCACCACGGGAAGTTCCACGGCATGATGGACAGGACCACTCCGAGCGGGTCGAAGCGGAGCATTGCGCCCTCGTCTCCTACGTCTACAGGCTCGTGAGCGAGCAGTGCCGCTGCGTGCTCGGCGTAGTGATCGCAGACGACCGCGCACTTGCGGATCTCTGCGCGCGCTTGCTCGATGGGCTTGCCCATCTCGCGGGTCATCAGGCGACCGTAGCGCTCTTCGCGCTCGCGCAGGAGCGCGGCGATGCGGCGGAGAGGTACCGCGCGCGCGTCGAAGGAGAGCCGACGCCACGAGACCTGGGCGTCGACCGCCGAGGCGACCAGGGCCTCGACCTCGGCCGGAGCGTGCGGCGTCCAGTGCCTGAGGATCTCTCGGCACCACGGATCGATGGACCTCATCACTCACCTCCCAGGGGCCAATACCCTCCGGCTCGAGAACGGTGCATGCCGGAGAGTGCTCGCTGGCGGCGGTCCTGGGCTCAGCTGTTCAAGAGGATTTGTTCATTAATTGCGCACCTTCCGTCGCAGGGTCTATACTCTAGGGAGGATGGGCGGAACCCGCTTGGGATGGAGGTTGGTGGGGGCCGGCGTAATGGTCCTTGGGTGCTGAGTTCTGTCCCGCCGACGCCCGCAGGCAGGCGCGGCTGCTCAGCTTGTGCTAGTCGTGAACAAGTATGGGCGAGTGTTTCTGGTCAAAGTCCGCGCGACGACTGACTGGGCCACTCAATTGATGTTCAACCCTCGACCCTGGTGACCGCATGGGGAACAACCGCGAGGCCGACCTTCCGGCAGCAGCGGGCGTGATGACGATCGGCGCCATCAGTCGAGCCACGAATATCCCCGCCAACACGCTCCGCACCTGGGAGCGGCGGTATGGATTTCCCGCCCCGCTGCGGTCTGCGAACAACCAGCGCCTGTACGATGCAGGGCTCGTCCCGCACCTGATCCTCATCAGCCACGCCCTCTCGCGCGGTCACCGGCCAAAGCAGGTCATGGGACTGCAGCTGTCCGAGCTGAAGCAGCTCGTTCGACCTCGGGCGCCGACCCTCGACACCGGCTCGGACTGGCAGCTTCAAGACTGGATCGATGCCTCTGCTCGGCTCGACGGGGTTGCCCTCGAGCGCGGGTTCCGGACCGAGTACGCCCGTCTTGGCGCGATGCGGTTCTTGGAAGAGCGGGTAGTGCCCTACCTCAACGGGATCGGGCGAGCGTGGAAGGCCCAAGAGCTCGACGTGTTCCACGAACACTTCGCGACGGAGAGGCTCCGGGCGTTCCTTTCCGCGTTGTGGTGCCAGATGACCGACCGGGCTGCGGGCGCACCCATCGTGTGCGCCACGCTGCCGGGTGAGCAGCACGACCTCGGGCTCCATCTCGCGGCCACCGTCCTGTCCACTCGTGCACGCCGAGTGGTGTTCCTAGGGGCAAACAACCCTGTGGCAGACATCGAGCGGTGTGTCGACGTGAGCGAATCCGTGGCTGTCGTGCTCAGCATCTCGCCCTTCTCGGTTCCCAACGAGGCGCGTGCCAACCTGCTGACACTCCGCGCGCGCCTGCCCGACCACGTGCGACTGGCCGTGGGCGGGGGCGGCGCACCCGCGGACGCCCCCGATGTCGAGCGGCTCGACACGCTGAGTCACCTCGCAAGCTGGGCGGACACGCTGCCGATGTAGGCAGCGCGTGTCGCTCGATGGCGGGCGCGGCGACACGGCGCCCTCCTCGTCGGAGGACGCCCGGCGCGCTCACTCCTCGGCGGCCTGCTCGGCTCCGGCCTCTGCGGGAGAGGCGTCGTCGGTAGCCACGGGGCTCTCTTCCGAGGCGTCGGCGGTCTCCTCGGGGGCCTCAACAGCCTCAGAGGCCTCTTCCTGGGCATCGGTGGCCTCAGGGGCCTCTTCCGGTGCGTCGGTGGCCTCGTCTGCGGCCTCGGTCGCGGTGGGCTCGGTCCGGGCAGCCTGCATCTCGCGGTCGGACCGTCGCTTCACCTTGGGCTCGAACGGAGCCGGAGGTGCAATGCTGTCGTCGGAGTCGCTAGCAGCCACGGGCTGATCGAGGAGTCCGGCGGCCTGGGCTTCGATGACCGCCTGCATGCGCACCAAGTTCTGGTCGTAGAACAGGCACTCGAGGCTGTTCTGAGCGGAGCGCTCCTTTGCACGCTGGTACTCGGCGTGCGCAGGGATGTACATCTCCCGGGCCTCGAGCACGTGGCCGAGGCCGGCGAAGGCGGCCGCGTTCGTGGGATCACGCTGGATGATCTCGCGCAGCTGCTTCTCGGCCGTGTCGATGTCTCCAGCGGCGAGGGACACGAGGGCCTGCTCGACGCGGATGCGGAGGGTGCGCCCATGCTGCCGATCGGTCGACTTGCGGGCCTTGCCGAGCAGCCAGCGCGCACGCTCGAGGTCGCCGCCGCTCTCACGCAGCAGCGTAGCCAGCTGGAGCTGGCTCTCGGGAACCGGGCGCCGGGTGGCCTTGAGGCTCTCGGTGAGCATCTCACGGGCCTCCTCCCGCAGTGCCTCCTGGTTGTCGAGATCGACCCGCGCGCGGCTCATCATGTAGTCGGTCAGGCGCGCCACCTGGGTGATGTCCTCGGGTGCAAGCCGGACAGCCTCGCGGAGCAGCTGCTCTGCATCAGCCATGGCGGGCAGGCCCTCCTCACGCCGTGCCTGGCCCAGCAACCCGTAGGCATCGGGCAGCATGGGGTCGGCAGCCATCGCCTCCTCGAGGAGCTGAATGGCCTCGGGGCGTCGACCCTGCCGGAAGAGCAGGGAGGCCAGGCGCGTCTTGAGGCGGCTCTGGTCAGGCATCAGGGCGATACCGGCCTCGAGGTAGGCGATCGCCCGGACGCGCTGGCGGCGCTGGAGCCAGAAGGTGGCCACCTGCTGGCACAGCTCAGGGACCGCGGCCTTCTCGAGGGCCTCTTGGGCGACCTTCTCGTAGTCCTCGAACTTGGCGTTGAGCTTCTGCATCGCCTCGAGGCGCATCAACCAGGCATCGCTGTTCGACGCGTCCTTGTTGGTCGCCTCGCGGGCCCGCTGATCGGCGGCCTCGAGCCGCGGCGTGCGGCTGCGGAGCATGCCCACGGTGCTGTCGAGCCACGCGTCTTGGTCAGGCAGCTCCATCTGGCCTCGGTTGCGAGGGCGTCGACCGGAGACGTACAGCCGGTTCGCCTCCTGCTTGCAGGCCAGCTGCTCGACGGGGCCAGATGCACGCTCGTAGAGCCGACGGTACAGATCGCCGAGGTTCGCGTAGCTGTCGAAGTCGGAGATCTCGCGACGGGAGAGCAAGCCGCGGATCTGTGGATGCACGCGGTAGCGCTTGGCCTCCTCCGTGCCGACCATGTCGAGCAGGCCGAGCGAGAGCAGCGTGAGGCGCGTGTTGCGCTTGATGCCGAGATCGGCGAGCACGGTGCCGTCGACCGGGTACTCGAGGTGGGCGAGGAAGGCCAGGGCACCCCGAGCCGACTTGTCCAGCTTCTCGACTCGCTTCTGCTGGCGCTTGCGGATGGGCTCGATGTCGCCGATGGCCTCCATCTTGAGGAACTTGGCGTCGTCGAGGAGAGCCTCGCCGTCTTGCCGCTCGCGAACCTCGATGGCGTAGGTGCGTGCGGCCATCGGGTGCCCATGGACCCGATCGGAGATCGGCCCCATCTTGTCGCGCGGGAACTCCCCGACCTTGTAGGACTGGAAGATGTCGTAGAAGAAGCGACCCTTGACGCCGCCGACCTCCAGGCGCCTCAGCTCACCGCCCAGGCCCTCGCGATCGAAGCTGGGCTGGCGCGAGCTGACGAACAGCAGGCGCAGCGGGAAGGTCGAGGTGAGCAAGGCGAAGAGCAAGAGCTCCAGGCGGCTGCGCCGGAAGAAGTCGTGGTCGCGGCCCAGACCGAACTCGAGGCCGTGAATCACCATCACCTTGTTGGCGGTGCCCTCGGCGCTCTGGAGCGCCTCGATCATCGCTGGGATGAGCTCGAGGAAGGTGTGTGGCGCCTTCAGCTTCTCGGTGAGGGTGTCGACGCCGGCGTCGGACAGCAGGGTCGCGAGGCGGGCGAGGAGAGTGTCGGCACCGCTGGACCAGCTCAGCCGGAGGTCGGGCAGGCGCTCGAGCTCGGAGGCCGCGAGGGCATGCTCGACCAGCCAGGTCTTGCCGACACCGCTCGGGCCGGAGACCACGATCGGACCCGGGCCGGCCAGGTGCTCGCCGAGCGCGGCCATCTCGTCTTCACGGCCGACGAACTCGAGGCGCGGCGCGGGGATGCCGCCGCCCTTGGCGCGCTTCTGAGTGGCAGGTACCTCGAGGGCGGGCAGGGACTCGGCCTCGGGAGGCATCGGAAGCGACTTCACCCAGTCGCGTCCGCGAGCCTTCACGTGCTCCACGCGGAGCCCCTGCAGCGCGCTACCGAAGGTAAACGGGTTGTAGCTGCGAGCGATGACGAGCACGGTCGGCTTGTGCTTCGAGCGGCTGCAGATCTTGCCGAGCTTGGAGAGCCCGGGAACGTCTTCCAGCTGGGGCTCGACCAGGCAAACCACGCCGTTCTGCTGGGCGATCGCGCGCAGCAGCCGCTTGTCGTTGACAGGCCCGAGAGGTGCCACTGCCGGACCGCTGAGAGCCATCGGCTGCAGCGAAGACCGCTGCGAGAGCTGCCGCATGACCTCGGCATCTCGGAGGATCGCTGCCCCCAGCGCGACGCCCAAGCGCCCGCCGGCCATCGCCTTGTCCACCCGACTCATCCGAACTCCACCGCGCTCTAGCGCCGCGCTTGGCCGCGTCCAAACCGATGTGTGCACTCACTGCGCAGACATCGCCGCCTCCTCAAGGGAAACGGGCGCGTGCTTAACCACCGTGCGCAGCGGGTTCAAGGGGACTTGCGCTGGATGACGCCGACGCTGCGGTCAGGTGACGCTGCGCGCGGTACACCTCGGCATGCCTTCGCTCCGAGAACGCGCTGCCGATCTGCCGACCTCGTCAGGGGTCTATCTCTTCAAGAATGCCCGTGGAAAGGTCCTCTACGTCGGCAAGGCGGTCAACCTGAGAGCGCGCGTCAGGCAATACCTCAGCGGAGCGGACGAGCGCACGATGGTCCCATTTCTTGTCTCACGGGCCAAGGATGTGGACGTCGTGGTGACCGAGACGGAGAAGGAGGCCCTTCTCCTCGAGAATCATCTCATCAAGAAGCATCGTCCAAAGTACAACGTGAAGCTCAGGGACGACAGCAACTTCCTCCACCTGCGCATCGACCTGTCGCAGGAGTGGCCGCGCTACACACTCACACGAAGCGTCCGGGCCGATCGTGCCCGCTACTTCGGCCCGTACCACTCGGCCTCCAAGGCACGGCAGACGCTGGCCTTCGTCAGTCGGGCCTACCCGCTGCGTACGTGCACGGATCAAGTGCTGCGCAGCCGCTCACGGCCGTGCCTGCTCGCACAGATGGGCCGCTGTGTCGCCCCCTGCGTCGGGGCGGTGGCTCCGGAGGACTACGCCGAGATCGCCAGGCAGTCGACGCTCATGCTCGGCGGTCGGCAGCGGGAGGCCATCACCCATCTCCGGGAGCGCATGCACGATCACGCGGAGCGACTCGAGTTCGAGAAGGCTGCGCGCGTCCGTGACCTGATCGTGAGCATCGAGGCGACTCTGGAGAGACAGTCGGTCGTCGACACCCGGCTCGGCGAGCGCGACGTGTGGGGGCTGTACCGCGAGGGAAGGCAAGGGGCGATCGCGGTGCTGCCGGTACGCGAAGGGCTGATGGGACAGCCTCTGGCTCGGATGCTGCCGGCTCTCGTGGGTGAGGATGCCGAGATCCTGTCCTCGCTGATCAACGCCTGGTATGCGCCGGGGGTTCCGATTCCCGACGAGGTGCTCCTGCCAGTGCTGCCCACGGACACGGCTGCCCTGGCCGAGGTGCTGTCCGAGCGTCGGGGGAAGCGCGTGTTCCTGCGGGTGCCCCAGCGTGGTCCCAAGGTGCGCCTCGTGGATCTGGCCACCGAGAACGCGCGGGTCCGCTACCTCGCCGAGACCGACGAGGCTCAGCGTCATGCGCGGGCGATGGGGGAGCTGGCCGAGGCACTGGAGCTGCCGGAGCCGCCGAGGCGGATGGAGTGCTTCGACAACTCCAACCTGCAGGGGACCTCTCCAGTGGCTGCCATGGCGGTGTTCATCGACGGGCGTCCGGCACGTGCCGAGTATCGCCGCTACCGCATCAAGACGGTGGTCGGTAGTGATGACTACGCGTCCATGCGTGAGGTGCTCGAGCGGCGCCTGCGTCGAGGACTGGACGAGGGCCTCCTGCCGGACCTGCTGGTGGTCGATGGTGGCAAGGGCCAGCTAGGCATCGCGTCAGCGGTGCTGGAGGATCTAGGGCTGCACACACTGCCGGTCTGTGGGATCGTCAAGCCCCGAACCGAGCATCGCCGGGGGGAGCGATCCGCGACGGACAAGGTGGTTCTGCCGCATCGGAAAGACCCCCTAAAGCTTCCGGCCTCTCATCCTGGACTGCGCATTCTTCAGCACCTGCGCGACGAGACCCACCGGGCGGCGGTGCGCTACCACCGCAAGGTGCGCAGTGCGTCCAACCTCGCCAGTGCGCTGGAGGGCATTCCAGGGGTCGGCCCAAAGCGACGGAAGGCGCTGCTGCGGGAGCTCGGCTCCGTCGAGGCCGTGGCGCTGGCCGATGTCGAGACCATCGCGGCTGTTCCGGGGGTTGGCCTCGGGGTGGCGCGTGCGATCAAGGATGCGTTCGACCGTGGCTCCATCTGAGCGGACGGGCCCGCTACGCGGAGTCGGACGGATCTCCACCCTCGGGGCTCGTCGCCGCTGGTGCGGGAGTGGCGGGCCGCGAGCGCGATGACGACACGGGGCCGCTCGGCGCGATGTCGCGAGGTGGAGCTGGCTCGACCGTGATCACGGTCAGGGGCACTCGGTCATTCCGAAGGTTCGCGGGCACGTGCGTGTGGGAGAAGGACAGCGGCTCGGGGTCTTCGTGCTGCAGCAGGGCACTCCGCTGTAGCGGAATGTCGATCACCCGCGTGTCGAGGGAGACGGGGAACCGTCCGCTCTTGTAGAGCTCGGTGCCGTCGGCACTGCGCTTCACCCGCAGCTCGAGCTCGGTGACCTCGACGTGAGAGCCGAGGAAGTACCAGAGCATGAAGGTGAGATTGGTGGGCTCGTCGACAGCGAGGCACTGCTCTCGCACCGGATCCCACAGCTCGATCAGCAGCTCATCGATGGCGTCGGCGACGTTGTCGATGTAGGCCGGTATCTCCGTCTTGCCGTCCATCACCGAGAGGGTGCCTGTCACGCGAGGGCGGATGCCCCAGAAGAGCGCTCCGTCGTCTTCGACGATCGATGCGGCCGGCAGCTTCAGCTCGAAGTGCTCGTTCTCCGAGGCGTTGTAGCGGGTCTCGTCACTGGTATCGAGCAGCAGGCGTCCCTCCGACGTGGTCACGATCAGGTACAGGTCGGGAAAGGGCTCGAACCCGAAGTCGTCGAAGTCTTTGCGCTCGAAGGTGTGCTCGAAGCAACCGTCTGGCTGGGTGATCACCTCGCCCAAGTCGTCGTCGAACACGAGGTCTCGGTCCCAGATTCGAACCCGCAGAGACGGGATGGGAATGCCGGTCTCGACCACGGATACCTGACCGGTCACTCTGAAGGGCATGAGGGGCTCCGGGACACGCGACGCGGGAGTCTATCGCCCATCGGGTCTCCAGGGCTAGAGTCGACACTGACGGACGGGGCTCACCACAGCGCGAGGAACGCCACCAGCATCACCAGTGCGACGTTCACGACCAGGCTCGCGGCGAGCAGTCCGAGGGTGGCCGCCAGCGGCGTGGCCAGGCGGCGGGCCGGGCCCGTGTGCGTCGGTGTGAGGGGCTCATCGCGCTCAGAGGACGGGGCGGGCGGCGTCAGCTCGGGCGGGGCTGCGGGTGGCGTCTCCGGCTCCGCAGTGGGTTGAGTCACGCGAGGGCTGTCGGGGCGAATGCGACGGTTGGACAGAGGGCCTTGCTTCAGGGTTCGAGCGCTCACGAGCAGGGGGATTGCGCTCTGCAGCCAAGGAAGGATGGCCTCGGGCGGTCCGCGCAGCGCCCGGAGGCGCTCGCGTACCTCTGCGGCTGGGGGCCGGAGCTTGATCTTGGGGGAGCACATCTCGCGGAGCAGGCCCGCTGCATCCGGTCCGACCAGGCGCTCGGCCTCGTCGAGGCAGCGGTCCCGCCAGACCTGCTGCTTCGCGAACGAGGGGTCTCCCGTGGCGTGGAACCCTGACAAGAGCTCCGCCAGCGTGGTGCCCAGCGCGAAGATGTCGTTCGAAGGGTCGTCGAGGCCCGTCCAGCGGTCGGGTGACATGTAGGGGAGCGTCCCGAAGGCTCCGCCCACCTCGGTGCGTGCCTCCCGAGCTGGAAACCGAGCCCGTGCGAGTCCAAAGTCGAGCACGCGGACATCACCCCGCGGGGTGATGAGGATGTTCGGGGGCTTGATGTCGCGGTGCTCGATTCGGAGAGGCTCTCCGTCAGCCGGGCGGTGGGTCCACGCGTAGTCGAGGGCGCAGGCGACGCGCACTCCCAGGTGCCAGACCAGTGCTGGTGGCAGGGGTCCGAGCTGCTCGCTCGCCCACTGGAGATCGACCCCCTCGATGTGCTCCATGGCCACGAACCAGCAACCATCCGGCAGGGAGCCCAGCTCGAAGACGCGCACGATCGAGGCATGCTGGAGAAGCGCGAGGAGGCGTGCCTCATCGCGAAAGCGCCGAATGATCGGGGAGGGCAGGTCGGGTCGCAGCACCTTGAGGGCCACCGCCTGACGCAGCCCATGCGGTCGGCAGAGGGTGGCCTGGTAGACCGAACCGAAGGAGCCGACCCCGAGGAGGGGGCCGACCTGAAACGAGGTAGACACCCAGGACTCCAGGTGTCCATGGTGCCACAGCCGTGGCCCTGTCGGTAGGGGAGCGCCTCTGGAGGCGGCCACCGAGTCAGCGTGCACAGGGCGTCGAGCCCCGCCCGGTCAGTGGCCCGGAGTCGGGCCGCCCGAGCCTGCCGCGTGGTCGGAGAGCTTGGCGAAGGGAATGGTCGCCAGCGCCGAGGCTTGGGTCGCCTCGAGGATCACGGGCGGGGCAACGCCCGCGGCCTCGGCCTCGGCCCAGCGTGAGGCGCACAAGCACCAGCGATCACCAGGGACGAGGCCGGGGAAGCCGTGCGCGGGCGACGGGCGCGAGAGGTCGTTTCCGCGCGCCCGTGTGGCCTCGAGGAAGGTGCTGGTCACCTCCGCACACACGACATGCGCGCCTCCGTCGCTGGTGGCGGAGCGGCAGGTGCCGTCTCGATGCCACCCCGTCCGAGGCTCGAGGCCGCAGGTGGCGAGAGGCTCACCGAGGACGTTGATCGCGTCCTCGGGGCGTGCCTCGGGCAGGGCGTCGAGGGGCGGCTGTCCGAGACAGCTGCGGGTGAGGTCCACGGCACACTTGCCGTCGTCAGTCGGAGTGACCGCGGCGGCTGTCGGGGGCTCGACAGCGTCGACGGCGCAGGCGAGAGCGAGAGCGAGCAGCACGGACACCTCCGATGGCCCCGTAGCCGTCGAGCCATCGAGCGAGGCTGCTCCTGGCGTCGGCGGAACATCTGCCCGTCGGACGGGGCCGGCATCCGGCATCCCATAGCGTCAGCGGGCAGGACGATGGGCCATCGAGTCCGCGGGCGGCGGGTGGGGTCGAGAGGCGCGGAGCGGTCGTTACGTGATGTCTGTGAATGCTCCCCGCCGGCAGGGCCCGACCGCCCGAAAGTGTCCGACCTGCGGCTCCTGGATGGAGTGGACCGGACAGCCCAACCTCGCTGGACCGATCTACGTGCGCTTCTTCCGCTGCCCGAAGTGCGGCATCGTGCGTGTGGACGTTCCGCGCGAGGGCGGTGATGGCTGGGGTTGAAGGGGGGCCCTCGAGCACTTGGACAGAGTGGCTGAGCGCTCTGCATCACTTTCTTGGGAATGCCGTGCGGGCGTACCCGTAGTGGGGGACGGAGGTTGTCGATGTCACAGTCTTTTCCGCTCGCTCCCATGACTCGTCCGATGACTGCCCTCACTGCAGGGCTGCTGGCGATGCCGGTCATCTTGCTTGGCCTCGCACAGGCCAGTCCGCTCGCCGTGTCCATGGGCTCCACGGCAGGCCTGCTGATGGTCCTCTTCGTGGCGATCTGGCTGGTCGCGCGTCCGGCCCGCTACGACGTGGGTGAGGACGGCATCACGATGGTGTTTCCCGTGTGGCGTCGCACCGTGCCGTGGACGGCCGTGCGTGCTGCTCGCACCTTCGCTGGCGATGCCTTCACTCGCGAGGTCGGCTGGGGCATGCGGGTCGGAGCGGGCGGCTTGTTTGGCAGCTTCGGGTGGCTCGTCACGTCAATCGGAACGCTGGAGATGTACGTGAGTCGCCGGTCCGACCTGGTCCTCGTCGAGTGCGAGGGGCGCAAGCACCTGCTCGTCAGCCCGAGTGACGCCCAGGCCTTTGCCACGGCTGTCCGCCGACACCTGTGACGCTCGCCCCCCCATGTGGGCATTCGTCCATGGGGGGTTGAGCTGCGGCTGAGTCTGCTGGCGTTGATGGCGTGTGGGCCGTCGCTCGATGGCGTCGACACGGGCATGGAGGTCCTGAGGTCCACACCCGAGGTGGTCGACTTCGGCCGGCGAGATCTGGGCACGACGACTGCGCTGTCGGTCGAGCTGGTCAACGCCGGCACCGAGCCGGTTGCGCTCGACCTCTGGCTCGGCGGATCGTCCTTTCAGCTCTTGCGAGAGCCGCCGAGGCCGCTGCGACTCGAGCCGGACGCCAGCTGGTCGGTGGACGTTCTGTTCATGCCCACGCGATCGCTGCATCGAGGCTCACTGCTGGCGAGGACCGTCTCGTCTCCGGAGGGACTCCTCGAGGTGCTCCTCGTGGGCGAGGGTCGTGACCCGCTCGCCGAGCGGTAGCGGACCCTCACGAGCGTCGGCTGACCTCATGACGACGGCGCGGGTGAGCGCGGCCGGTCGGGGGTTACCGTTGGCTCGAGCGGCGCGGCCATGACGCCCGGGTGCTCACGGAGAAGGCATGTGGCTTGTCGGCTTGCTCGCATGCACGAGTGACGTTCCGGAGCGGATCGACCTCGACGAGGGCTACTACCTGCTGATCGTGCCCGACGAGCTGCCCTCTGAGCCGCTGCCCGCAGTCGTTCACCTGCACGGGCACAACGGCGAGCCCGAGAAGTACCTGAAGAACGGATCCTTGCTGCGTGACTTCCGAGCGGGTCCGTCGATCGTGGCCTTTCCGGCTGGCGAGTCCAACGACTGGAAGATCGGTCTGCACGTGGATGCCATCGAGCGGGATGACCGCGCCTTCCTGGACGCGGTCGCCGCAGACCTCCGGGAACGCTTCGAGCTGACCGGGGTGTGGCTCTCTGGTCACAGCAACGGGGCGTCCATGGTCTACGATCAGGCCTGCTTCGGCGCGGGAGCCTACGACGGCTACTTGCCCATCGCCGGAGGCTTCTGGGAGCCCCGTCCCTCGGACTGCACGGGGCCTCCTCGTCCGGTGCGGCACCTTCACGGCGACGACGACGGCATCTGGCCGCTCGAGGGACGTCCGATCGGCTGGACCCACCAGGTGGGGCCAGAGCCGTCCATCGACGTGCTTCGGGAGGCCTGGGGCTGCTCGGCCGAGGCGGCACCTGCGGACTCCGAGGGGCTCGCGTGCACCGCGTGGACCGGCTGTGACCTCACCCTCTGCTTCTACGAGGGGGGGCACAAGCTGCCGACAGACTGGGCGACCTGGCACCTCGACTGGATCGCGGGCGAGTAGCTGCGGTCAGCCGGGGCGTCGGATGAGCACGCGCCGCGAGCAGCTGTTGGCCCAGTAGTTCAGGCCGTCGCTGCCGAGCACGCCGCAGCTGCAGCCCCCTCGACCGTAGTTGAAGGTGCCATAGGAGCAGCCGTCAGCCAGGATCATGCAGTGGGTGGACCAGCCGTGGTCGTAGATGAACTCCTCCATCCCGGCCACATCTGGTGCGAGCTCCCAGCCCTCGGGGATGGGCATCGGGTCGGTCTGGCAGCTGCCGAACTCGCCGTAGCCAGCGTCCACGGGCGTGTCGTCGATCGCGGCGTAGACGTGGTCACCCCAGGCGACCTCGTTGGCCATCGGCGCATAGTCGCAGCCGTCTAGGATTCCGTCGCCGTCGGTGTCGGCGTCGACGCCGCCTGGACAGACATCGTCGGGGTCGCAGATCCCGTCGCCGTCTTCGTCGGGCTCGCCCGGGTCGCGTGGGCACAGGTCGAGGAGGTCACAGATGCCGTCTTCGTCGATGTCACGGCGATCATCGCCACCTGGGCAGGCATCGTAGGCATCGCAGACGCCGTCGCCGTCCTCGTCGTCCGCGGCGCAGAAGTCGACGCAGACCACGTCGGACAGGGCGGTGGCGATGCCGGTCGGTCCGCGTGGAACGACGGCCTGGAAGCAGTACTGGGTATCGGCCCAGGGCGGGGCGATCAGCTCGAAGACAGCCCGCCCACCTGCAGCGACCTCGGCCTCCGCGTACCGCGCGACGGGCGCAGCGAGGTCGAGGCAGTAGCCGCCGATCCGGCGCGCACAGGGGCCCTCACCCGGCTCCGAGCCGACGACGAGGAAGGCGCGCTCACCCTCCAGTGCATCGGCGATGACGAGGTCGTAGCGCGACCCTACGGCGGCAAACTCAGGTCCGGAGAGGCTCACGTAGGAGGGCGGTGGCAGCATCTCCGTGTCGCCGAGGTCTGGGCGCGCCTCGCCGAGCGAGGCGGGATTCGGCGATGCGCTGCACGCGGCGAGCAGGAACAAGGCAATGCGCACGAGACCTCCAGGCACGCAGTCTAGCTTGAGTGCGCTGTAGGGAGGAAGCTCAGGCGTCGACTGCCGAGGCAGGAAAGCCTCCGAGCTTCCTTCTGCGCCGCGGATTGTCCTCTCGGCTCTTCCGCTGCGCTAGAGCGAGTCATGGCCCTGCACACGCACTCCCAGCCACCGCCTGCGCCTGCGCCTGCGCCACGGGTGCCGACTCGTGCACGGGCGATGCTCTCCGAGTGGCGACGCCTCCCGGTGCACTGGGCGCGACTCGCAGCGGCGGGGCCCCGGCTGCTCTGCGACCACGCGCCGCGGCGGGGGCGGGCCGTGCTCATCCCGGGCTGGCGCTGCCCGGAGGAGAGCCTCGAGCTGATGCGACAGTACTTGCGGTGGCTCGGTCACGATGCCCGACACTGGGGTCGAGGGACCAACCGCGGGCGGGTCGAGGAGGATGCTCGCGTCGTCGCCGCCTCCCTCTCCGAGCCTGTGACTCTGGTCGGCTGGAGTCTGGGGGGCGTCGTCGCGCGTGAGGTGGCGCGGGAGTTCCCGGACAAGGTGCGCAGTGTCGTCACGTTCGGCACGCCGGTCACGGGACCGGGGCACACCATCGCGGCAGCTAGCTACGGACCTGCTGCCTGCACCGGCATCGCGGAGCGCATCGCGGCTCGGGACCGTGCTCACCCCATCCGGACTCGCGTGGACATCATCTTCTCGCGCAGGGACCGGGTGGTCTCCTGGCCGGCCAGCATCGATCGGGTCAGCCCGAACGCTGTTCATCACGAGGTGACGGCCTCCCACGCCGGTCTCTGCCTCGACCCCGACGTGTGGAACATCGTCTCTCGGGTGGTCGCTCCTCGGGCCGACTGAGGCCTGAGGACCGCCTCAGCGGCAGGCCTTGGCTCCGAGCCCGTCGACGTTGATGCCCAGCTCGATGCTCGAGAGGACCTCACCCCCCATGGTGAACTCGACCAGGGTGGAGGTGTAGGTGCCCGTGCCGGACTCGCCGGAGGCATCCATGCCCCACCAGGTCTCCGAGCGGGGGTGGTAGGCGAAGTCCACGAGGTTGTCGCCACTCATACCGCTCGGGAAGGGGTGCCGCGCGACCTCGACGAAGGAGGCATCGAGCTCGATCACCTCGGGCGGGCTCCAGGTGCTGACGAACAGATGCTCTCCGTCGGTTGCCACGCCCTGACCGGAGGTGCAGCCGAGCGGGACATTGCCGAGAGACCGCATGGCGAGGTCGTAGCGCTCGAGCGTGCAGTTGTTGCGATCCATCACGACGATCTGGCGGTCATGGAGCGCGATGTGCTTCGGGTAGTGGTAGTCGGTGTCTTCGAGGCGCACGTCGACGCCGTCTCCGCTGCCCGGCACAAAGCTCCCGATGTCGTCGCTCCCGTGCTCGACGAACCACGCGAGGGGGCTTCCCTCGGCGACGTTGCAGTCGACGTCGTTGAGGGTCGCAGTGTGGAACACACTCAGTGCGCCGCTCTCCAGGTCGTAGTGGTGCACGGTGGGCACCGACCACTCGGACAGCAGCAGGCCGTCGAAGGGCGGAATCCTGCTGACGGTGTCGAGGTTGGTGGTGGTGCAGGTCTCGAGGTCGACGGCCTGAACGATGGCTCCGCAGGTCTCGGGACGGAAGGCAGGTCGCAGTCGCACGATGCCGTCCAGATCGGTATCCCGGACGGAGGCGGCGAAGCGGGGCTCGAGGATGTCGACGGCCGTGTCTCGACACGGGCCTCCAGGCAGCAGACCCTCGCCCTCTCCTCGGGACGTGTAGAGGATCGCGACCGAGCCACCAGCGGTGACGCCGGAGACCTCGAGATCGAACAGACCGGGGCAGGAGCCCGTCAGGGTCAGGGTCTGGGCTCCGGCGAGCGGAGCGAGTGCGAGCGCGACGAGCACAGTGTCCTCCGTGCAGAGGCGGATCCTACAGCACGGAGAGCGTCAGCGCGCCTCGTCGATCAGTCTCTGGAGCTGCTCCCGGGTGAGCGCGAACTCGGCAGGCTCCCGGTGTCCGTCCTCGCGGACCCGCTGCTTTCGGACCGTGGTGCGTCGCCGGCGCACATCGACCTCCCAGAACTCACCGTCCCGCATGTCTTGTGGGCGACTGCGGAGAATGGCGCCTCCGAGGTCGGGGTCGACCTCGATCGGAACGACCCGATGCGGCAGGGAGCGGAGGCGATCCGGCAGGGCCTCGGCCTCCTCGCTGATGTCGATGTCTGCATCGCGACCGACGGTCACCTCTCGGACGCGCACGCCGATCGGGCCGATGGCGACGGCATCGATCTCGGCCGTGCCGTCGTCGCCCGTGGCGCGAATGCGTCCTGAGCCGCTTGCGCCGTCGAGTGCGGCCTCCAGAGCCTCCGACGCCCTCATGACGCTGCCTTGATCGGAGCGCGGCGCGCGGCCGAGCCGTCGTGCGACAGGCGCATCGGCTTGCCCTCGAGCTGGGTGTCGAGGTGCACCGGCCGTCCCCAGATGGCGACCAGGTTCTCGAGGGTGACGGTCGCCCAGTCGAGCTGGATGTCGAGCCCCTCGTGCTCATGCCACAGCCGAAGCTCGCTGCGGTTGCCGTGGTTGGCGTCGACGATGTAGACCCGCGGCGTTCCGCGCGACGCCAGCATCTGCAGCAGCTGCTGCTTCACGTCGGCGAACTCTCGGCTGTCGAGCACCCACTCCCCAGAGCGCTTGTCGAACTTCGTGGTGAAGAAGCCCATCTCGCGGCAGAAGTCGGCCGTGAGGAAGGTCTCGAGGAAGGTGATGTCGTTGTGGGTCTGGCGCACCTGGAAGATCTTGTCGCGGCCCTCGCCGGCGCCCGTGTCCCAGGCAGCACGCTCTCGCGGGTCGTCGCAGTCGAGCCAGTCCTTTCCGAACCGGCCCTTGTTCCAGCGCCGCTCGATGTGGCGCCAGAGCTCGACGCCGAGCTTGTACGGGTTGAGCTGTCCCGGACGCATTGCGAGCGTGCCGGCGTTGGCGTCGGCGTAGTCGATCACCTCGCTGTCCGAGAGGATGTGCTGGGTCATCAGCTTGGTGTGCCAGTAGGTCGCCCACCCCTCGTTCATGATCTTCGTCTGGCCCTGCGGGGCGAAGTACAGCGCCTCCGCGCGGATGATGCGAAGGATCTCCTGCTTCCAGCGCGGCAAGCGGGCGTGGTCGAGGAGGAAGCCGAGCACGTCGCGCACCGGAGACTCGGGGAAGGAGCGCATCCGCTGCAGCTCCTCCTCCTTCTTGAGGCGCTGGGCCTCGAGAAACTCCGGGGGGTTGATGTAGGAGTCCATGTAGTCCTTGGCCGGCATCCGAGCGACGGAGCCATCGGCCTCGGCCCGCTCGACATCGGCCTCGGTGACCGTGCGCGTTCGCGTGATGTGCATCGCGTAGGGGTCGATCAGGTTGTCGATCGACAGGACCTGATCGATGAAGCGCTCCACCTCGCTCGCGCCATGCCGCTCGATCAGGTCTCGGATGCGCGTGGCGTGGTTCGCCATCGTGTCGAGCATCCGTCGGTCCGTGCCCTTGAACCAGAGGTTGTTCTTGAAGAAGTCGACGTGCCCGAAGACGTGGGCCATCACCAGCTTCTGGTCGACGACCAGGTTGCAGTCCATCAGGTAGGCGTACGACGGATCGGTGTTGATCACCATCTCGTAGATCTTGGAGAGCCCGTACTCGTAGGACTTCTGCATCTGCAGGTACTCCATCCCGAACCGCCAGTGCGGATACCGGGTGGGAAAGCCCCCATACGCGGCGATCATGTTGATCTCCTCGTACGTGCACATCTCGAAGATGGTGTCGAAGAAGTCCAGGCCGTAGCTGCGTGCGAGAGCCTCGATCTCGAGGCGAGCTTGCTCGAGCTCGGCGGGCAGCGCGCGCCCCTCTCGGAGGAACCGGGTGGTCATGCGTCCCATGTCAGTTCCCCTTGCCGAGGAGCTCGCGGATCGACTCCATGATGGCGTCGCGGTCGGCGACGCGGGAGAGGACGACGCGGTCCTCAGCTCCGAAGTGCTCGGTCAGATCCTTGATGAACTGCCCAGAGCCGTACTGACTGTCGACCTGGGCGTAGCTGAACTGGTTGCTCATCGGGACGAGCTGCTCCCGGAGCAGCGTCATGCAGGTGCGGGTGTCCGACTGAGACCAGTTGTCGCCGTCGCTGAAGTGGAAGGGGTAGATGTTCCAGTCCGAAGGTGGGTAGTCCTTCTGTAGAATCTCCAGGCAGAGCTTGTAGGCGCTGCTGATCAGGGTGCCGCCGGACTCGCGGGTTCGGAAGAACGTGTCGCGGTCGACCTCGCGCGCCGAGGCATCGTGGATGATGAAGCGCGTCTCGATCTCGTCGTAGTTGTGCTTCAACCAGGCGTCGATCCAGAAGGCCTCCGAGCGGACGATCTCCTTCTGCGTCTTTCCCATGGAGCCCGAGACGTCCATCATGTACACGATGACTGCGGCGGATCGCGGCTCGGTCTCGACGTTGTAGGCGCGGTACCGCTTGTCGTCCTTGATGGGGACGACGACGGGCTTGCGCGGATCGAAGGTGCCGCCGGCGATGCTGCGCCGCAGCGCCTGCTTGTAGGTGCGCTTCATGTGGCGGAGTGATTCGGGACCGACGCGGCGGATGCCCGTGTACTTGAAGCGCTTGGTGGAGGTGGTTGCCGTGCCCTTCGGCTCGATGCGCGGCAGCTCCAGCTCTTCGCCGAGGATCTCGGCGAGCTCCTCGACGGTCAGCTCGACCTCGAGCACGTGCTCGCCGGGTGCATCGCCCGCCTGTTGACCCTCGCCCGGGCCCTGACCCTGCCCCTCACCTTGGCCGACGCCCCCCTGGTTCTTGCCGTAGCGAAGACGAGGGATGCCGATCTGTGGGAGCGGGATGGAGACGGTCTTGTTGCCCTGCTTACCGACCAGCTCACCCGAGGACATGTACTTGCGGAGGTCTCGCCGCACGCGGCCCTTGATGATGTCGCGGAAGCGGCCGAGGTCGCGATCGATGTTCAGCATCGCCCCTCCTCAGCCGCTCTTGGAGGCGTCGCCCCGAGCGAAGATGCTCGCGACGTACTGCAGCACGTCGTTCGCCGAGATCTCGTCGTAGCCGTAGTTGTCGATCAGGCGCTGCTTCACGACGTCGATCTTCGCCTGGGTGTCGGGGTCGACGGTCTGACTGACCAGGGCCGAGAGCTTGATGCTGTCCTTGCTGTCCTCGAACAGCTTCAGCTCCAGGGCGCGGTGCAGGCGCTCGTTCATCGTGTAGTCGAAGGTCTTTCCGTCGAGGGCGAGGGCGGCGATGTAGTTCATCAGCTCGCGGCGGAAGTCGTCCTTGCGCGGCTCGGCGATGTCGATCTTCTCTTCGATAGAGCGCATCAAGCGCTCGTTCGGCTCCTCGTAGGCGCCGGTGAAGCTGTTCTTCACCTTCTCCTTGAGCACGTAGGCGCGCAGGTTGTCGATGTAGTTGCCGCACATCCGGGCCAGGGCACCCTCATCGGCGGCGATGGCCTTCTGGACCTCGTTCTTCACGATGTCGGTGTACTCCTCCTTCACGACGTTGAGCAGCTCGCGGTAGCGCTCGCGCTCCTCCTCGTCGGTGAGGAGCGAGTGCTGGTTCAGGCCGGACTCGAGCTCGTTGAGCACCATGAAGGGGTTCAGGCAGCGCAGGTCCGGGTCGCGCACGAGAGCGTTGCTGATCTTGTCCTGGACGTAGCGTGGACTGATGCCTCGCAGGCCCTCGCGCTGGGTGGTCTTGCGGAGCTCCTTGACGTGGTCCTCGGTGAAGCCGCGCACGGACTTGCCGTCGTAGAGGCGCGACTTCTGGAGCAGGGTGAGCTTGTGGTTCTTGGGCTCCTCGAGGCGGGTGAGGACGGCCCACAGCGCGGCCATCTCCAGCGTGTGTGGCGCGATGTGCGCACTCACCCGCCGTGCGTTGAAGTCCTTCTTGTAGATCCGGGCTTCTTGGGTGGGCTTGGTGATGTACGGGACGTCGATCTTGATGGTCCGATCCCGCAGGGCCTCCATGTACTCGTTGTTCTGAAGGCGCCGGTACTCGGGCTCGTTTGTGTGCCCGATGATCACCTCGTCGATCGCCGTCTGAGCAAACTTCTTCGGCTTGATCCGATGCTCCTGGCTCGCACCGAGGAGGTCGTACAGGAAGGCGACGTCGAGCTTGAGCATCTCGACGAACTCGATGAGCCCGCGGTTGGCGACACAGAACTCGCCGTCGAAGTTGAAGGCCCGCGGGTCGCTGTCCGAGCCGTACTCGGCGATCAAGCGGTAGTTGATGTCGCCGGTCAGCTCCGTGCTGTCCTGGTTCTTCTCGTCCTTCGGCTGGAAGGTCCCGATGCCGAGGCGGTCCTTCTCGGAGAGCACGAAGCGCCGCACCTTGATGTGCTCCTGCACCTTGAGGAAGTCGCCGTCGTAGCGCTTGAGGAGCATCCGGTAGTGGTAGCGGCAGACCGGGTTGAGGTCGCTGTCGATGCGTACCCGGTAACGGGCGTTCTCGTTGATCTTCCCAAGGATGGCCTCCTGCGCGCTCGCGGGCAGGAGCTTGATCGGGTCCTCGTTCATCGGGGAGGGAATCTCCTCCCCGTCGATCACCCAAGAGTAGGTGTACATGCGGCCAGCATCGGTGCGGCTGTAGTGCTCCAGCCCCTTCTTCAGCAGGCGCGCGATGGTCGACTTGGCGGAGCCGACGGGTCCGTGCAGGAGGAGCACGCGCTTCTCGGGGCCGTAGCTCAGAGCGGCCGCCCGCAGCACCCTCACCAGCTTCATGAGCTGGATGTCGATTCCGAAGACCGCGTCCGCGCCCTCGCCGAACGGGTCGTCGAAGAACCGGTAGCGCCGAATGGCCTTCTTGTACTCGGTGAAGTCGTCGAATCCGTAGGACTCGACCAGGTCGTACAGCCTCTGGTAGCTGTTCCGCGCGATGTCGGGCTCCGCGAGGACCATGTCGAGGTACTCGGCGAAGCTGCCCTCCCACAGCAGGTCGCGGTACCGCTGGACATCCTGGCGGGCGGCGATCAGTCCGAGAAGGTCACTTGCGGCCATGGTCTCTCCTCTGTGGTGTTGCATGCACGACACGTCCGAGGCCCGGAGGGGGCTCGAGAGTGGCGTGAGTGGTGCAATGAGCGGAGGAGAGGTGGTCGGCGGGAGCGGGTCCCACCCTCAAGGTAGATCCGGATTTCGCGAATCGCTGACCTGGCTCTGTCGTCAGGTGTCTTCGAACGTCCGGGGATCCACCATCGAGACGCCGAGGGGCGCCGCGGCATTGCGCGCTGAGACGAAGGATGACGGGTTCGTGCTGCGTGGGGCCCTGTGAGCAGCACCTCGGGCCAGGGCGAGGCTGTATGGTGGTCGCCAGCAGGGAGGATGCGTGGCAGTTCGGGTGAACGACGAGGTGTCTTCGTTGCGTCGGGTGCTGGTGCACCGCCCCGGGGGAGAGGTGGCCCGGATGACGCAGGACGAGCTGCACAAGCTCCTCTTCGACGACATCCTCGCCCCGGAGCTCGCGGGCACCGAGCATGACCTGCTCCGCGAGATCCTGGCGTCCGAGGGGGCCGAGGTCATCGAGCTCGGGGAGCTGCTGGCCGAGGCCGTCAGGCGATCGCCGGTCGAGGCGCGGCGAGAGCTGGTCGCGGCGGTCGCTCTCGGGGAGGGCCGGCCCGAGCTCGCCGCGGCGCTGTCCGCGCTCGACGACGAGCGTCTGGCAGCGTCTCTGATCGAGGGGCTGCGCTGGTCGGAGCTGCCCGACGCACCGATGACGGCCTCGCGGCTCCAGCACCGGGACGACCCGACCGACCGGCCGCTCGCCCCGCTCCCCAACCTGATGTTCACGCGCGATCCCTGCATCTCGGTCTTCGATCGGGTGGTGGTCAGCCGGATGGCGACTCAGGCGCGCCGTCGTGAGCCGCTGGTGGTGCGGTTCGCGCTGGCGCACGGCCTCGACGAGCCGGTGCGGTTCCTGTTCGAGCCGGATGGCGAGCACCACCCGCGCCGGGCGCGGCTGGAGGGGGGCGATGTGCTCGTCGTGGACCGTCGCTTCCTGCTGATCGGCTGCTCGGAGCGGACCACAGCGGGCACGGTCGAGCGCCTGGCCCGAGACGTGCTGTTCTCGACGTTCCCCGAGCTGCAGCGGGTCTACGCGGTGCTCATGCCCGCCGAGCGGTCCGTGATGCACCTCGACACCATCCTGACCCAGATCGACCGCGACCTTTTTCTCGCGCATGCACCGATGATCCAGCGCGGCGAGGGGCTGTCGGTCGTGCGGCTGGCCCGTGGAGCGCCGGCCGAGCTGCTCGAGGGCGCGACGGTGGCGGACGTGCTGCGCGAGGAGCTGGGTGCAGGGCTGCGGATCGTCCCCTGCGGCGGCATGGACCCGGTGCACCAACAGCGGGAGCAGTGGACGGACGGCGCCAACGCCGTGTGCCTGGGGCCAGGTCGAATCGTGCTCTACGCCCGGAATGCGCACACCATCGCCTCTCTGCGCGATGAGCACGGGTTCGCAGAGGTGGCGCTCTCGGCGTCCCTCGATCCGGAGGTTCGCCGAGCACGCCTGGTGCTGGCGCGAGAGCACGCGCGGGTCGTCTACACCTTCACGGGCAGCGAGCTGTCCCGAGCCCGGGGCGGTGCGCGCTGCATGACGATGCCGCTGCAGCGCGGCTGAGCCTCTGCGCCCGCGTCAGGTGGCTGTGGTGGACGTGGGTGGAGCGGTCGGTCAAGACGCACGTCCGCTAGCTGGAGCTCCTCATGTCGCGCCTCGCTGCCCTGTGCTTCCTCGCCGCCTGTGGGGGAGGAGACAAGTCCGGTGACACCGCGGCGGACGCCTCCGGGGTTCGCGCCATCGTCGATCCGAGCCGTCCGGAGCACTTCTTCGATGCGCCGTTTCCGTCCGATGCATGGCTCACGGACGACGGGCCCGACCTGACGGGCTTCCCGGTCGTCGAGGCCGACCCAGCGGGTGATCTGATCGCCTCCTGGGTCGACCGCATCGAGGCCTCGGCGGACGGCTTCGGCAACAACACGCCAGCGTGGTTCCGCTTCGAGGGGGCGCTCGAGCTGCCGTCGGAGCTCGCGGGAGCGCCCGACGACCCCGTGGTGTGGGTGGCCCTCGACGGGTCCGAGCAGCTGCCCGTTCAGCTCCGGTTCGTGGCAGACCCCGCCGGAGACCCCTTCTACGCCCCCAACACGCTCGCTGTCGCGCCGGCGCTCGGTCACCCGATGCGCTCGGGCGGTACCTATGCGGCGGTCGTCATGGCCTCGGCCGGTGCGCGACCCGCCGAGGGGTGGGAGCCGGATGCGGCCGTCACCGGGGCGCTCGACGCTCTGGGCATCACCGGCGAGGTCGCGGTGGCGACCACCTTCACCCTGCACGACGCCACGGCCGATCTGCGTGCCTTCGCTGCGGACGCCGACCTGCGGATTCGACCGGGGGACGTGACCTGGCGTGAGGTGGTCCGCATCGCCTTCAGCCAGACGGAGACCCCGGCGGGCTACGCGGCCACCGCTGCGACGGTCACCTACGCCGACGGCTCCGACAGCGTGACCTACCTCGGTCCCATGGAGGGTGAGCGCGACCACGCGGTCGAGCTGGACGAGACCTGGCCGATGGCCGTCTACGAGGCCGAGCTCGAGACCTGGAACTACCAGGGCCTGGCCGAGCGTCCGTACATGAGCCCCGGCTTCCTGCACGTGACCGACATGGGCCTCCAGACCGGGTGGATCGACGGCGACGAGCCCGAGGCCGAGTCGATGCGGATCGTGCTGCAGGTCCCACGAGGCGCCGATGGGGCGGCCGGAGCGGCAGACGGTCTGGTGGTCTACGACCACGGCACCGGTGGGCACGCCTACAACATCGTCCAGCGGCGTCACCCGGACGACCAGGGGCGCGAGCTGGCCACGCGCTTCGCGGCCCACGGCTGGGCCACGCTGTCTCGCGATGCGCCGCTCTACGGCCAGCGGTACCCGCTGATCGACGAGGGCTTCGGGTCGAGCCTCGGCTTCTACAACATCGTCAATGCCCCAGCGTTCCGCGACAACCAGCGGCAGACGGTGATCGACGGTCACGTGCTGCTCCGCTTCGCTCAGGACCGCCTGGCGGCAGAGCTTCCTGCGGGGAGCGTCGACACCTCCCGCATCCGCAAGATGGGGCACAGCCTCGGGTCGGTGACGTCGAACCTCGGCCTGGCGATGGACCCCGATGCCTACGAGGCGGCCCTGCTGTCGGGAACAGGCGGCATCTTCACGCTCTACGCCCTGCACACGGGCCTGCTGGACGGCTTCGACCCCGAGCTGGTCTCGGGCCTCTTCGGACTGTTCGGAGCTGTCGCGCCGGAGACCATCACGCCCACGTCGACGCTGGGTGCCGTCCTCGGTCTACCGGCGGAGGCCTGGGGCCAGGTCGATCGCCTGCACCCGGCGGTCTTCCTGTTCCAGTGGCAGATGGACCCGTCCGACCCGATGAGCGTCGTGCGCGACGAGGCGGTGCCCACGCACATGGTCATCGCGCCCGGCGACTACCAGACGCCCGACTTCACGGCTGAGGCGCTCGCGGGTGCGCACCCGGATGCCACCACGTCGATCTGCAACGCCCTCGCCGACTACGACCCGCACCACTGCCTGTGGCGCGAGGCTGAGGGCTGGGCGCTGCTCGACGCCTGGCTCGCCGAGTAGGGCCGCCTACCCCTCGGCGCGGCCGACGGCCTGGCCCTCGCCGGAGTTGCCGTCGATGTCGAACACCGTGAGGATCCAGGTGTAGGACTCGGGCTCGACCTGGCACGAGACGAAGATGTCGTCGGCACCCCAGGCACCGTCGCACAGGGGCGTGCCGTCACCGCGCGGACCGCAGACGGCGCGGAGGTTGGTCACCGTCTCGCCGTTCTGTTCGACGCGCACGTCGCCGAAGGCCTGGACGGTGTCGTTGCCCTGCGGGTCTTCGTAGATGCAGGAGAACTGCCACTGGAAGAAGGACGTGCCCACGTCGCCGACACGTCGGCACACGGCGTCGCAGTTGCGAATCACGGGTGCGTCGGTCGGGATGGTGCCGCCGATCGCAGTGTCGGTGATCAGCGTGCCGCTGTCGTCGTCGTCCTTGCCGCCGCAGGCCACGAGGGCCACCACGGCTGCGGTTGTCATCCACCGACTCATTCACGCCTCCATCATGCGGTGCACTGTAGCCAACCGCGTCGACAGTCGGGAGCGCTGAGCGTCAAGAACGTGCGCCCAGCAGCCGTCCGCCTGCAGTGCGCATGACCTCCAGTAGCGAGGCGGTGTAGGCTGCACGTCACTCGGCTGACGTGGACGCGATGGTGAACTCGGACGACGGTGGCGGTCTGAAGCGGCGTCACGCCGTGCCCTCGGATGCGCGTCCAGTGTGGTCGCAGCGGCTGCGGGGCGCCGTGTCGTGTGTGGCTGCCGCGGAGTCCGGCGTGCTCGTCGGAACGGCGCGTGGCGACGTGGTGCATGGGGTCGATGGACGAGAGGTCTCTCGGCTCGCGGCCCACAGAGGTCGGGTGGTCGGTGTGCAGCCGACGGAGGCGGGCATCGTCACGGCGGGTGCGGATGGTCGCGTGAGGCTCTGGGGTCCAGCCGGCCCGCGGGCGACGCTGGAGCTGGGCAGAGAGGCGACGTGCCTGACCGCTCGGCCCGATGGCGTCTGGATCGGCGGGGCTGACGGTGCCGTGCGGTGGTGGCATCCGCGTGCGGAGGCGGAGGCTCGTCGCCTGGGGCACGCGGCTCCCATCACCGCGATCGCGCCTGCGGGTGACGGCGCTCTGTCTGGTGATGCGGCGGGCACGCTGTGGTCATGGACGCGCGAAGAGGGACGAGTCGTCGAGACGGGCGCGCCGGTCGTTGGACTGGTGCGGGCGGGCCTGCACCACGTCGTCGCGCGGGCCGACGGGACGCTGACCGTGCTCCTCGGTGAGGCCCGCCTGGCGACGCGCGCGGTCGGGCCTGTGACGGCCCTGGCTGCGATCGGCGATCGGGTCTGGGCAGCCAGCGGACGTCAGGTCACCAGCTGGCGCGTGCCCGACCTCGAGCCCCTGGGACAGCACCTCGGGCCCTCGCCGGTGACGGCACTGACGGCAGCGGGCGGGCGGCTGTGGACGGGCTCCGAGTCGGGTGAGGTCCTCGCCTGGGACGAGCCCTGGTCTCCCGAGCGAGCGGTCCTGTGGCACGACGGGGCGGTCCGAGGCGTGGCCTTTGGGCCCGGTGTGCTCGCGTCGGTCGGACGGGACGGTCACCTGCGCCTGTGGGACCCAGGCTCGGGGAAGAGCGTCGCAGTATTCACGGGGCATGAGGGCGGCGTCGAGGCTGTGGATGTGCAGCTGGGAGAGCTCGCCACTGCGGGGGCGGACGGGACGGTCCGTCTCTGGACCATGGACGGTCCGATCTGGACAAAACGCGTGAGCGCGGCGTCGCTGTCGGCCGTCTGCTTGTCCGAGGGGTGCGTGGTCGCGGCGGGCCTCGATGGTCGGGTGCACGTGAACGACCGGGCGACCGGTCGGCGCATGCACTCCCTGGAGGGCCACAGCGAGCGCATCCGCTGCCTTGCTCGTCACCCATCGGGTCTCGTCGGTAGCGCGGGCTACGACGGCGTGCTCGCGGTCTGGGAGCCGAGAGAGGGCCGCGCACTCGGTCACGTGGTGGCGCATCCCGGGCCGGTGATTGGGCTGTGCGCCCTAGATGGAGGCTGGGCGACGGCGTCGCTCGACGGAACGGTGGCGCTGTGGGACCCCGCCTCGACGCGCCTGGCGACCCTCGAGGCCCACGAGGAGGGCGCCGTTGGCGTGGTGCCGGTCGGCAGCGATGGACTGGTGACGGCGGGACTTGACGGCACGGTGAGGCGCTGGTCCGTCTCGCGGCGGTGCTGCACCGCGGAGCTTCGACTCGGGCAGCCCCTGATGTGCCTGGCCGCATCGGGACGGCAGGTGGCCGTCGGGGCGCGCTCGGGCGATCTGTTCGTCCTCGAGGCGGAGGCGTGAGCCCGGCATCTCCATCGCGGAAGGGCTGAAGAGCAGCCCCCCACCTCGGGCGACGAGGCCGGACTGGGCTGGCGAGGGCCTCATTCTGTGCAGCCACGCGCGCTCGACGACGACGCCCCGCCTGCGGTGGGCTATGGCGTGTGCATGCTCACACTGCTCCTCACGCTCGCAGCCTGTACCGTCGACGAGACGGGCCGCTCGCGCTCCGAGCCCGCGAACTCGTCCACCACCGAGCCGTCCTCCTCGGAGACGCTGCCGACGGACACCCCCTCGTCCGGCACCACGTCGTCCACGAGTGGCACCTCCACCACGAGCACATCGACGACGGACACGCCCACCACGGGCACGTCGACGACGGGTCCGACGACAGGAGGTACGACCTCGACCGAGCCCGTGGTCGACGAGGAAGACGCGGGCTCACCGGGCGATGAGTCCGAGGCCCTGTTCGACGACACCGTCGTCCACGAGGTGGCCATCACGCTGCCCGACGACTCGGTCGTGGCGCTGACGAACGACGGCTACACCTATGTTCCCGGCTCCGTGACGGTCGATGGCGTGCACCTCGACCTCGTGGGCGTGCGGCTCCGCGGCAAGATCGGCTCGTTCCGTGAGCTGGACGAGAAGCCCAAGTTCAAGATCGACTTCAACCAGTACATTGGCGGCCAGCGTCTGTTCGGCGTCGAGACGCTGACGCTGAACAACAGCGTCGTGGACTGCAGCTTCCTGATCGAGAAGGTCGCCTACGAGGCCTTTCGAGAGGTCGGCGTGCCTGCGTCGCGCATCACCTTCGCGACCGTGACGCTCAACGGCGAGCCCTATGGGCTGTATCAGCTCGTCGAGACGCAGGACGATCGCTACCTCGAGCATCACTTCGAGGACCCCTCAGGCAACCTCTACGATGGCAAGTACGTCTATGACGGCAGCTTCGATACCGTGACCCTCGACTTCGAGGCCGATCTCTGGCCGCTCTTCCAGCTGGAGGAAGGGGTCGACGTGGGCAACGAGGACGTGGCGCGAGTGTCCGAGGTCATCGCGACCTCTCGCCGCACGCCGGACTTCTACGCCGAGACGGGCGCGGTCGTGGACATGGAGCGCCTCCACCGCTTCCTGGCCGTCGAGCAGTGGGTCGACAACTGGGACGGCTACGCGCTGAACCAGAACAACTACCGGGTCTACTTCGACCCCTCTGTCGAGGGCCGGGCTGTGGTGCTGCCCTTCGACCTCGACCTCGCGCTCGATGAGACCTTCTGGGACATCTTCTTCGACTGGTCGCGCCCCACGGGCGAGCTCGCCGAGGCCTGCTACGACGATCCGGTCTGCACCGATGCCCACCGCGAGGCCGTCGCCGAGGTCCTCGACACCCTCGATGCCATGGACCTCGAGGCGCGGATGGAGCAGTGGGGTGACCTCACCCTCGAGGCCGCCCTCGCCGATCCGCGGAAGGAGTGTGGCGACGACGATGTGGGGCGCGCCCGCCGCGATCTCGCGGAGCTGGTGTCGGAGCGCTCGGCAGACCTCGGGGACTTCTGGGGCCTCTAGTCTGCGTCAGGGGCGCACGAGCAGGCTGAGCTCCAGATCGAAGCCGATGTCGGAGCTCTCGGGACTGAACTGGTGTACTTCCACGGCGAGGAGGTTCTCGCCGGGGACGAGGGCTTCGGGGCCGGCCGCCCAGGGCACGTAGGCCTGCTCGGCTGCACCCGAGATGGTCGCCGCTGCGGGCGTCGCGTGCTCGATCGGCCCGTCGGGCATCGAGAGCCGCGTGATCTCGACTCCGTTGAGCCACACGACGGCACCGTCGTCGCGAAGCGTGGATCCGAGCAGCCCGACCACTCGGTCTGGGTCGTCGACCTCGAAGCGGCCGCGGAAGTAGGCGGTCGGGATCACCTCGTCTGTGGGCAGGACCGTGACGATGTGGGCATCCCCGAAGCCGAGCGGGCCGGGGCCGCGCTCCCAGCTCGAGTCATCGAACTCCGGCAGCGCCCAGTCCGCCTCGGGGGCCTCGAGTGCCGCACGCCATGCCCAGTCGCTGTTGCGGGGGACCACCAGCTCTTCGACGGGCGGCAGCGGCTCGGAGAGGTTGCTCGCGCCAGGGGTGCCGCGGAAGGGGAACACCCACGCCTCACCGCAGTCCGTGTCGCGCGCCACGGCGACGTCGGCGCCCACCTCGCCGTAGGCGACGACGCTGGTGTTGGCCCACGGGTCACGGAGGACGACCGCCTCGCCGTCGGCGTCGAGGCCGAAGTCGAGGTGTGCGGGGCCGAGCTCGGGTGACCCGTCAGCGTACAGCAGCACGAAGCCGCCGGGCTCGACGAGCAGAGAGGACGGAATCACGTGGCGGGTAGGGTCGTCGGGGTCGTCGGACAGTGACCACCCCTCGAGATCGACCACGGCTGCAGTCGGGTTGTGGAGCTCGATCCAGTCGGGCGTCTCACCGTCGAGCCAGAGCGTCGACTGGTTCGAGGGCTGAAGCTCGTTGATGCACAGCTGCAGTGAGTCGGGCGGCGGTGGCGCGGTGTCGACGGGAGGAGCCGTGTCGGTGGTCGGGCTCGATCCGGTGCTCGTCGTGCCCGCGGGGGTGGCTCCGGTGGGCGTGGAGCCGGTGCTCGTCGTGCCCGTGGGCGTCGAGCTCTCGGTGTCGGGAGCAGGTGACGTCGTGCCGGTGTCTGCAGCGAGCTCTGCCGAGGAGCCGCAGGCGGTGATGGCGAGCAGGGCCAGCAGGCCCAGGTGGGACGAAGCGGAGCCGGGTGTCAGTGAGCACCTCCACGGGGCTGCCGTATCCCCCGCGACGGCAGCTGGGGAGTGCGGAGGGACTGTGGCCCCCGCGTGCCTTCGGCGACGGGTGCCTCCCGAGTGGCACGCGGTGCACGTGCTCGCACGTCACGAAGTGGGGAAGTTGAGGGTCTTGGGAACCCCGTCCGTGGGCACGTGTCTTGCTTGCTACGGGGCAGGAGGCGCTCATGTTCACAGTCCACGTCTGGCTCTGTCCGGATCTCGATGCCGACCGCGAGGGCTCGGTGCCGAGCGTTCCCGACCCCGAGGAGTCCTGCTCGTCCGGCGGAGGCTCACTCGGGTGTCCGGGCTGAGGCTCCGTGCCCGCGGCGCGGGTAGGCATCTGGAGGGTGTGTCCCGGAGTCCACCGGGCGCTGCCACCCGATGCCTTGTAGACTTCCATCACGGAGGCTGGACAGACTAGATGCGGAGCGGCAAGAAGCAGCATGGTCAGCCTGCTTCTCCTCGCCTGTGCCGAGCCCGAGCCCGAGCCGATCGTGGTGTCGCCTGAGCCGACGGCCTCCCTCGACCTGCGCGTGGATCTGTTCCCGGGGGCCTGGCCCAACGTCCTCGAGGGCGCGGGCGAGGTGGCCGTGGCGGGCCTGGCCAACGAGGCCGTCGATCCCCTGGCACTCGAGCAAGTCGCGCTGTGGAGCTGGGATCGGTCGGCGTCCGTGGAGCTGGCCGACCCCACGCCCGAGGATGTCGACGGCGACGGCCTGACGGACTCGGTGTGGCGGGTCTCGAGCGCTGACGTGGAGGCTCTTCTCGGAGGTGAGGCGGGTCGTGTCGTCCTCGAGGGGGAGGCCTGGAACGGCTCTGCCACGGGCTGGGACCTCGGCTTCACGGCGGCGGCGCTGCTCACCGAGCTTCCTCGACCGACGGGGCCGTGGCCAGTCGGCACGCTGCTCACCTCGGCACCAGGGGACCGCGACGACCCTCTGACGGCCACCGGGCGTCCGCGGGTGCTCCCCGTGCAGGTGTGGTTCCCGACCGAGGTGGGCCCGGGAGCTCAGCCGGGGGCGTCCTACCTGAACCTCGCCGAGGCCCAGAGCGCCGCCGGCTGGTACGGCCTCGCACCGGACCACTTCGACCGGGTGCTGGGCCACGCCCACGTCGGTGTGCCGGTGCAGTGGGTGAGGCCCGTGGATGCCTGGCCCGTGATCCTCCTCACGCCAGGTGATGGCCCGGTGGCAGCCCACGGGGCTCTCGCGACCGAGCTCGCGAGTCACGGCTACGTCGTCGTCGGCGTCAATCCACCATTCAGTGGCATCCCCAGCATCCTGCCCGACGGCACGGACGCCACCGTGCCGGAGGTCGAGGACGTGACCTTCGACGATGTCGTCGACGTGTGGGTGGAGGACGCGAGCCAGCTGCTCGACACCGTCGCGGACTGGAGCAGCAGCGACCTGCGCTTCGAGGAGCTCCTCGACCGGTCCCGGGTGGTGCACGTCGGGGTCGGCCTCGGCGGCACGGCCGCCATCGATGCCTGCCGCGCGGACAGCCGGCTGCTCGCCTGCGTCGATCTCGATGGCACCCCCTCGGCGGATGTCGTGGAGGGCAAGACCGGGCAGGCGCTGCTCGTGGTGTCCACGGGCACGCGCTTCGCCGATGAGCCCCTGCGGGAGACGGTGCTGACCGAGACCCTCACCCGCTCGTGGAGTGTGGAGCTGGTCGAGTCCGGTCCCGGTGCTCTGTGGGATCTGGGTCATCACGCAGACTCGCCCTACGTCGACCTCGACACCGGTGCCTGGTCGGCGGCTGACGGTCACGCGGCGGCGGCGGCCTACACGGTCGATTTTCTCGACAGCGTGCTGCGAGGCGGGGCGGGTGCACGGCTGGCGGCCGGCGATGCCGAGGGCATCACGGTCCGTCGCTTCGGCGACTGAGCCTCAGGGAGACATCACCCGGGTGTACAGCGCTCGCAGAGCTCGCTTGAGAGCCTTCTGGGCATGGTGGGGGGCGTCCATCCCCGCGACCTCGGCCGTGTCGGACCAGGAGAGGTCGTCCAGTAGCCGCGCGCGGAGGAGGGCTTGGTCGGCCTCGGGGCAGGTGGCGAGGTCGTCGGCGTGGAGCGTGAGCCAGGCGCGGAGTGCGGTCGGCGCGGTGTCGGCTGGGCGTGGCCCCGTGGCGATGGCGCGGACGGCGGCGTCTCGCTCGGTGTCGGAGAGAGGGGCGGCGGGCCCCAGTCCCTCCTCGATGCAGGCCAGCGCCGCGGTGTCGAGCCCGGGCCCCAGATCCGCAGCGAGGCGCCGCACGAGGCAAGGAAGGTCGCGAGCGAGATCACCACGCAGACGGGCAATCAGGGGCAGCGTCGAGGGAGAGGGGCGCGCCATCACCACCGAGACACCGCCCGTGCGTGCGCTGGCCGCCACGCCCAGCCGCACCACCCGGTAGCCGAGGGAGCGGCGGAAGCGGATCACTCCAGCGTCGGCAGAGAACACGGTCCCGAAGGTGCGTCCCGCATGGTAGCGCTGCACGGCTGTGGCGAGGCGGGTCGCGAGTCCCCGCCGTCGCAGATCTGGATGGACGGCGATCCGCACGCTGCGAATCCAGGGCACGCTGCCCGCATCGGCGGCGCCGGCATGGCACACGAGGGTGTCGGGCAGCGCGTGGCCACGGATGCGCCCACGGAGCTGCAGGTCGTCGATGACCTGGGCGGGCAGGTCTCCCTCGGTGGCGACCAGGTTCACTGCGACGATGCCGGTGTCGGCGAGGAGGGCGTGGAGTGTGAGGTTCGGCGCGTCGAGGAGGCGCTCGATGTCGCCGGGCGTGGTTCGGTAGTGAGCCTGCCGCAGCAGTCCGACGACCTCCGCGAGATCACGGGGACCGAGTGCGTGTGGAAGCACGGCGTGGCGGAGAGCCCTCGTCGAGGCCGTGACGGGCGTGGTCTCTGTGAGGAGCAGGTGGTCGACGAAGGCCTCGAGCGGGTCGCCAGGAGCCCAGCGTCGGGGCGTGGTGAGCGTGTGGCGCACGGCATCGTGTCGGTCGAGGAAGCGCAGGCGGAAGCCCTGGCCGGTGCCTTCGTAGCCGTCCGTCGTGGTCGCGAAGAGGCGATGGCGGCCCTCCCAGGCCCGGGCGAGGCCGGAGAGTAGGGCCACGGGCAGCTGTGCGGCCTCATCGACGCAGAGCACGGACCCGGGCGCACGGAGCGCGAGCACGGGGGGCGTCCAGGGCGGTGCATCGGCGCCCAGGGTCCGGCGAAGCTGCGCTACGGAGGCGGGCGTGGGGCCGGTGATCACGAGCCCAGACGCGCCTGACAGCGCCCGACCGAGAGTGGTGGACTTGCCGCGTCCCCGTCTGCCGAGCACGGCCCGTATGGAGCCGGCGGGGCCCTCCAGCCAGGACCGAAGTGCGGAGAGCGCCTGGACATCATCCTGGGCCGATGTGGACTTGCGGCCCGGGCGCCAGGTGCGCTCGAGGGCATGCTCGAGGCGCTCCCAGCTCTCGGTGCCCACGTCACGGGCGGTGAAGGGCCAGGGGGCGAGAGCATCCCGTCGGGGGGTCTCGATGGGGAGGCGCAGGATCAGCGAGCCTCCTCCGCGGATCAGGCCGTGGGCGCGACCGAGTGCGTCGAGGTCGAGACCGTCGTGAAGGTCGAGGACCACGGCATCGACAGCACCGCCGAGCCAGCGCGTCAGTCCACCGAGGGAGACCGACTGCCAGGGGCCCTCTGTCTCGCCCACGTGGAGCACCGCCTCGGCTGCCCAGGCCGCAACGCGCTCGGCAGCAGCACTCGCGGTCTCGTGCCGGTCGCCGCGGACGATCTGGAGCTGACGGTGTGCGGGGATGGAACCTCCAAAGACGGTGACGCAGCCTCGGGCTACTCTGGCAGTGCGGGAGACGCCATGTGGTTGTGGGCGGCGGTCGCACTCGGTGGGGTGCCGGGCCTGGCCGAAGCGGACTTTGGACCAGACTGTGTCGATGGCTCCGACGAGCGACCGGGCTGGCCCGGCAATCGACTCGAGCGAGTGATGCTCAGGACCTCTCTCGATCCTGCAGAGCCGTCAGCTCCCTTCGCGCCGGAGGCCACGTGCAACGACGGCACGCCGGGCACCTACTTCGTGCGCCCGGGAAGTGGCATCGATGCCAACCGCTGGCTGGTGCTGCTCGAGGGCGGAGAGGGCTGCTACGACGCCGCGACCTGCGCCGCGCGGTGGTGCGGCACCGGCGTCTACGATCGCGATCTGATGAGCTCCGCGGCCGAGCCTGACACGATGCCCGGCTTCGGCGCGCTGTTTCCTCACCCCAGCAACCCGTTCCGAGACTGGACCCACGTGGTGGTGTCCTACTGCAGCTCCGACTTCTGGACGGGCCGCCAGGACATCGTCGCCTCCGACCCGGACGACCCCGGGCTCAGCTACCGCATCGGTTTTCACGGGGCCGACATCCTCGACGCGGTGGTGGAGGAGCTGTCTGTTGGGCGTGCGGCCCTCGACGAGGCGGGCCTCCCAGCGCTGGCGGACGCCGAGCGCGTGCTGCTCGGCGGTACCTCGGCGGGCGCCCTCGGCTTGATGCTGCAGATCGATCGCGTGGCGGATCGGGTGGCCCTTGCAGCTCCCGAGGCCGACGTGCGAGCGGTCTTCGACAGCTTCTTCCCACCGGGTGGAGAGGTGCTCGGCGGCGCGGCCTACTCGGGTGTGTTCGCGGCAGAGGCAGAGGCCCTCATCCTCGACTTCGCCACGGGCTCGGCTGGACCAGACTTCTGGGGCACTCAGGCCCCCGAGGCCTGCCTCGCGCACCATCCTGACGACCCCCACGTGTGCCTCGAGGCACAGCACGTCGTGATGAATCACGTGCGCACCCCCTTCTTCATTCATCAGGACCAATGGGATCCAGTCGTGTGCCGGGACGACTGCTCCGAGGGAGTCCGGGCACAAGTCGAGGCGCTCGCCAGCATCGCCGAGGATGCGCCCGGACGTGAAGCGCCGCCCGTCTACCCGGCCGACACGCCGCCGGGGTGGTTCGTGCCCCGCTGTGGCAAGCACACGGCGCTCTTCTCCTACGGTGAGGGCGGTCGACGCTTCGGCAGGAACATCCTCCGAAGAACACCCGAGAGCCGCAGCATCGTCAGCTACGCGCTGGCGCTGTCGGGCTGGCTGGAGGGAGACGTGGTCGAGGCCGCTCGGCAGCCTGGCGCCCCGGACTGCCCGTCCTGGTAGGCGATGCCCCTCGGTGCCTCGACCATGAAGGGAGGCGGTTGAGATGGACCGACGCGGACTTCGGACCCCGCAACGCACCCTCCGAGGCGGAGGGCACAGAGTTCGTTCGTGATTGGAGCCTCGGACTCCGGAGTCCGAAGCCGCGTCGTCAAAGAGGAAGTCCCCCGATCCCCGCTCCAGCACCGAGCGGCCGCGTCTGGTCCACACACGTCAGAGGTCAGCTCGACGCCCAGCCACGGGAA
>PKDJ01000296.1 GCA_002862545.1 Pseudomonadota bacterium | reverse complement strand
TTCGTGGCGCTGCGCTGGGTGGGACGGGGCCGCGGGCCGCCCACCCGCGGGGTAAGCAGCGGACCGTGACGAGACTGGACAACACCCACCGCGCCTAGGGGGCCTCGCCTTCGCCGGACCCGCAGGTCTCCCGGACACCGTGTGGGCCCGGGACATCAGCCTTGCGGAGGGCTCCGCCAGAGGGCAGCGTGGCCGCGATGCAGAGGCAAGTCGGCTTATGCTGCCTGTCCTGCCGACAGTGAACTCGGCGAAGTCTTCATCACTGCATTCACCACGCTGCCCAGACGATACCACCGAGCGCTGTCACCGCGACACAGGCTTGGCCACCCCCAGCGACCCCTTCCAGAGCGGCCCTAGCCCCCTACCCGGCGTGCCTCCTCAAGCAGAGTCTCCAGAGCGCCGCGATCCGGTCCCACTCTCTTGGACCGTGGGTGAGCGTGCGCAGCCCCAGCAGGACGGCTCCTCAGCCATCCCCTCGCTCTTCCTCGAGACACCACACTGCAGTGTTTCAACTGTAACGACTACAGCCCGAGCTGGTCGCAGCGTTCCATACACTGCAGACTGCTGATGTCGCCCGCAGGCCGCGTATCTCCCGCAGGCCGCACCGCTGACCGCATCACGGACCCGCCTTCTGGTGGGCCCCTCAGCGCTCTTCGCTGCACGCTCTCAGCGTGCGGAGGCGACCCCTTCTGTCTGCTCGTCTTGGAGTCTCCCGATGTCGAAGTGTCTGGCAACCATGAAGGCACCCAAAGCAATCGTCCAACGGCAGAACATGGAGCCAGAGCGCGCCAGTCAGGGCAATGCCTTTATGCAAGAGGTGCTCGCAGCCAGCTCTATGGACCGGGACTCTGGCGACGGTGGCTTCCTCGCGGCTGCCGAGGCCGGCATGGAGGGGTCCAGTGGACAGCTTCCCCACCTACGCACCATTCAGTCTGCCTTCGGCCAGCATGATGTCACCGGAGTCGCGGCCCACCAGGACGAAGCCGCAGCCATGGTCTGTGCCGGACTGGGTGCCCGCGCCTTCGCCCTCGGAGACCGTGTCGCGCTGACGGCCAGCGGCAGCGACCTACACACCGTGGCTCACGAGGCCGCCCACACCGTCCAGCAGCGAGGAGGTGGTGTGGCCCTGTCCGGTGGTGTCGGGCAAGGTGGTGATGCCTTCGAGCAGCATGCAGACGCGGTGGCCGATGCCGTCGTGCGCGGGGAGAGTGCAGAGGCACTGCTGGACGAGGTGGCGCCAGGCGGCGCCTCGGGCTCGGCTGGCAGCGCTGACCAGCTCCAGCTGAAGAGCAGTCTCGGCGTCTCGATTGCAGGCCTCCCCTCTGTGAAGGCAGATGACACCGGAAAGATCACCGTCTCGCAGGGGCTACACAAGCTGTGGGACCCGGTCAAGCTGCAGTCGCCGACCATTATGGCGGGGCCGGTTCCACTCTTCCTCGATCTGACAACCAAGGGGAGCCTCGACGTTCTGGCCGGGCTCGATGCCACCGCGCGCGACATGGACCCCATGACCGGCAACCGCGACCCGAACGATGGGAACATTGGCTCGCGGCTCAAGATCGACCTCAATGGAGAGGTTCGCGCCGGCGTGCCAAAGGTCGCCTCGATCTCTGCAGGCGTCGGACTGCGCAGCGAGCTGCTCTCGCAGGTCTCCATCAGCGAGAAGGAGTGGTCGTGTGAGCAGGGAACCCTGATCGCTAAGGGCGCTCTCCTGGCTGCCTGCAACCTCGGTCCACGAGATGACATCCGGGTCGAGCTGCGCTTCAGCGAGGGCGAGCTACTGCGCTTCACCAAGTTCAAGGTGGGCTCGGATGGCGTCACCTACAACGAGCTCGAGATCGGCGAGACGCTGACCGCGATGGGTGAGAAGTTCGATGCCATCATCGATGCCATCAATCCCTTCTCTGACCTGGATGAGATGCTGGAAGCACTGGCCGACTTGGGAACGACGGTGTTCGAGTCCGTCGACGCCCTCGGCAAGGCTCTCGACAGCCTCATCGATCAGTTCGCCCAGGGGATTATCGCCTACATCGAAGAGAATGACATCAAGACAAACACCGATATCTTTGCGAGGCTGGGGATGGAGCCTCCCTATGCCAAGCCTTCTATTCCCGCCGACTTTGAGGGTGATGGGGCCGCCCTCGCGGCGGAGCTCTGGGACGTCTGCACCTCCCTCGCCGAGTTCGCCGAATACGATCGTCCGCAGATCGACACACTGGACAGCCTGAACAAGGTCCTCGATCTCATGTTGTACGTGGAGAACATGCTGGAGGACATGGACATCGCCACCGGTGGTCCCGAGGTCGCCGCCACAGAGGCACCGATGCTTCACCAGTACTTGAGTGAGCGCGGTGTGACCGAGATCGAGACGCTCTGGATCGGAGACTTCATGGAGCTCCTGAAGACTCATGGCCTGATCACGTACCCCTCGGCCGGCAGCAAGGCCTACGCGGAGGCCGACCGGATGCTGGTGCCGTACTACGCCCAGACCCAGAGCTGGGAGGGCAAGAGCGGGTCCAGCGAGCGCTAGACCGATGGCGGGCGGCACCTTCACCTTTGCGCACTGCAGGCAGCAGCGTACACTGCGTCCGTCATGCCTCCACCCTTGCGAGCACTCGAGTCTCGACTGCTGCAGTACCTGAAGACCCGGCCGGGCCAGGTCGTCAGTCGGGGCGACCTCCTAGAGCATGTGTGGGGCTATGACCGCCGCATGCGCACCCGCGCTGTCGACATCGCGATCGCCAGGCTCCGCAAGCATGTCGAGGCCGACCCCCGACACCCGAGACACCTGATCTCCGTGCGCGGCCAGGGCTACCGCTGGCAAGCCGAGCTGCAGTCGAGCACGCCGCCTCGCTCGACCAACACGACCAACATGACCGACGCACTGCAGCCGCTCATTGGCCGCCAGGCATTGCGTGAGCGGCTGCATGCTCTTCTGGACGAGGGCGCCCGCGTGGTGAGCCTCACTGGACTGGGGGGAGCAGGGAAGACACGCCTCGCAGTGGCCTGCGCACACGAGCGTCGCGCACAGTACCCTGGAGGTCAGTGGCTGATCTCATTCGAGGCCTCCCCTACCCCCGCTGATGTGGTTCGCGCGACCGCCGTCACCCTCGGTCTGCAGCTCGGCGGGGGCGATGCGACCGGCCAGCTTCGGGCAGCACTGGCCGCACGACCGCCCACCTTGTTCATCCTCGATGCACTACCGCCGCTCACAGACGCGACCTCGGCGCACCTCGACGCCATGATTCGTGCAGCACCGAACCACCACTTTCTGCTCACACGAAGGGTGCGAGAGCCCAGGGCTGGGCATCACTGCATCGAAGTCGGCCCCATGACCGCGGCGGCCGCCGCGCAGCTCTTCTGCGAGCGTGCCCACGAGGTGCGCCCCAGCCGCGCGCTCGATCCAGAGCTCGTGAGTGCGATTGTTGCCCAGCTCGAGGGTCACCCGCTGGCCATCGAGCTGGCCGCAGCACGGAGCTCAGTGCTCAGCCTCAGCGCGCTCCTTCAGAGACTGCAGAAGAGTCTGAGCGTTCTCGACCGGCGCACTAAAACGGGGCCTCGCCTGAATGGTCTGCTGCAGTGGTCCTGGGACATGCTGAGCACAACCGAGCAGACCACTCTGCTGCAGTGCTGTGTCTTCCGACGAGGGTTCACTCTCGATGCCGCAGAGCAGATCGTCCACGTCCCTGAAGGTTCAGATGTGCTCGATTCCCTTCAGTGCCTCGAAGAGCATGCGCTGGTGGCCGTGCAGGACCCGGACGCGCCTGCGCTGCGGTTCACGCTCCCTCGAGCCGTCCACGAGTTCGTCACCACCCTACCGGCTGGCACCGTGCACGCGGATGCTGCGCGCCGACATGCTGCTCACTTCGCGGAGTGGGCGCGCCAAGAGTGGCGAGACGGTGTCGGTGGCGATGCGGAAGACTGGCGAGACCGGCAGCTCGAGCTGGAGAACCTGCACGCTGCGGCTCACAAGAATCGGGAGCAGGGGCGACTGAGCGACATGGCGGCATGCGCGGCCATGTTGAGCACGCTCGTGGAGCTCTGCGGACCCTATACACGGGCCATCGAGATGCTGGAGGCGACCCTCTCGCTCCCTCTCCAGCCACGTGATCGCGGAAGCCTCCTGCAGCGCCACGGCTGGCTCCTCCTGCGAGCTGGCCACATTCAAGAAGCCAGAGCAGAGTGCGAAGCTGGGCTCGCTGTGGCGCGCGACATCGATGCCTGCACGCTGCAGGCCCGGCTGCTCTCTGACCTGGCCTACCTCCATCAACGCCGAGGTGAGCTCGCCTCCGCCGAGGCCCTCTTCGTCGAGGCACTCTCGATCGTGAGCGTGCAGGATTCCGGCCCACTCGTCGCTCACATTCAGGGAAACTACGCAATCCTTCTGGCCGCTTCGGGCCGTCCCGATGCGGCAGAAGCCGCTTATCGAGCGGCACTACGCCTACACGTGGCGCATGGCGACGCGCGCTCAGAGGGCCACCTCCGCGGCAACCTCGGCACCTTTCTCTACCAGCAGGGCCGACATCTCGAGGCAGATCACCTCTGTACCCAGGCTCTGGATCTCCACCGCCGCACAGGCAATCGTCCGCTCGAGGGCAACACGCTGAGTGTCTTGGCAGCGCTCGCTCATGAGCGTGGTGACAGCGTCACAGCACGCATCCACTTCGAGAGTGCACTCGCCATTCAGCGCGATCTAGGCAGCGATCGTGCAGTCGGTCTGCTGCTCGGAAACCTCGGCCACCTCGCGCTCCATCAGGGCGATCTTGGGGGTGCGCAGCGCCTACTGCGAGAGGCGATCGAGGTGGGAGACCGCGTGTGGCCACTCATGGCAGGCGGGCATCGCGGCACCCTCGCTGAAGTCCTCCTCCAGCAAGGTCGGGTCGCCGACGCTTGGAGACTGGTCGAAGCGGCCGAGCCCCTGGTTCGGGATGCGAGCACGCTCCAGCTCGGCCACGTGCTGTGCACGCGAGCACGCGTCGCCACGCTGCGCGGTGACGCAGACGCGGCCGCGCACGCGCGCAGCGAGGCGCAGTCGATCGTCGATCAGCTTCAGCTCGGACCTGGCTCCGCCCTGTGCCGTGCCCTCGCGGCGGACCTTCCCTCGGCCCCCGAGACAAACTGAGCACGCGGGTGACATCCAAGCGATCAGGTCGTGAGCCACCGCAAACCAACCGGTGAGCCACATGCCACGCACAGGGCACCAACGGAGGATCGGATGAGCCGGGCTCGAGCGGCTCGTTCTCTCACCTTCAACACGTCGCGGGGTGTGCGGGTCATGTGCCGAACGTGGCTCGCTGACTCACTCCACCTCGATCTTGAACGTGGCCTCGATGTCTGTGACGCCGCCGATGGACTCAAGCCCGCCAGCTTCGACATCGCTCGCCAGATCCGCGGTCTTGATTCCCGAGTCGTCTTCGCCCACGAGGTGCTGCACCGTCACCACCGGGTACGTTTCCCCGGCCTCCTGCCGCGGCTTTGGGATGGTGCTCGCGTCGAGCCGCGTGTGCTTGTCGGCGGCGCTTCGAACGAGGCGGAACAAATTCGCGGTGCGAAAATCCCCCCTGCGGTCCCAGCTGGTCGGGCTACCGAGCGTGCGAAGGCGGAGCTACGGGCGGCGGGGGAGGAGACGTGACGAAGGCAGCGTGGAGCCTGCTGGCCTACGGCCTGTACATCGGCAGCGCTGGCGCGGTCATGCTCGTCGTGCCTGGGGTATTCCTGTGGCTCGTCGGCCTGCCGGCCGGGTCCGAGATGGGGGTGCGCTTCGGCGGCGTGCTCGCCCTGGCGCTCGGCTTCTACGACGTGTCGGCCGCCAGGAGCGAGGCCGTCGCGTTCTTCCGCTGGAGCCTCTACCCGCGATCATTCGCGTTCGTCGCGTTCACGGCGCTGTTCGCGCTGGGCCTCGCCCCGCTCGGTGTGTTCCTGGTGGGCGTCGGCGACCTCGCCAGCGCCGGCGTCACGTGGCTCGCGCTCCGCAGCGACGCGATCAGTGCCGGGAGTGACGCACGCCCGTGAACAACATCGCGACGCTGGCCGCGTTCGCCGCCGTGATGACCTCGGCGTCCCGGATCGAGCCGCCGGGCTGGATGCTCGCGGTCACACCCGCGGCGATGACCGCCTCGGGGCGGTTCGCGAACGGAAAGAAAGCGTCCGACCCGAGCACGGAGCTCTTCGCCCCTGTGCGTTCGAGCATCGCGGGCTGGCCAGTCTGCTGCTGCCGCCCAGGGGCGAACCGGGTCCACTAAGTCTGGGTGTTCGCACCCGCATCGGCGCTGCGTCGGCACGTCGTGCCCGCTCCGCCACCTGCGCCTGTCTCGCGACCGGGAGGGCGGTGGATTCGTTGGCAGGTGCTTCTTCGTCACGTGTTTGGCCTCAACCCACAGCGGTGTCCGCAGTGCGGAGCGCTCCTGCAGACGGTGGCGACGCTTCAGGGGCGGGGGCGAGACTGGACCACACCCACCGCGCCTAGGGGGCCGGGCCCGTGCATCTCCCGGACACCTTGTGGGCGCGGTCACCGCTATCGCTCGTCATGAGGCCCTCGGGGACCTCCGGACTACCGGGACGTCAGCCTTGCGGAGGGCTCCGCCAGAGGGCGGCGTGGCCGCGATGCACAGGAACGTCGGCTTATGCTGCCTGTCCTCGAGAAGGGCCATGTTCAGCTGCGGAGAACTCCAGGGCCCGCGCGGATGCCGGGGGACGCACGGGTCTGGCGGAGGCGAGGCCCCCTACGCGCGGTCGGTCCCGGCCAAGCAGGAGCCGTCGTGACACCGGTCCTGGACCGCCAGGACGAGCGCGACGCCAGCCCGGGCGGTCAGTGGGACCCCGCCAGGCTACTCGCCCGCATGCTCCACACTGATCCCTGGCTTCTACTGTCGCTCCCACTCACCGGTGACCACCCGTGGGTTCACCGAGCCGCCCAGGTCGCCACCGACCTGTCGGCGCTCGGCGAGTGGCTGGTGCGGCTTCCATACGGACGACCCGACAGTCGCGACCCGGGTGCGGTGTTCGACGCCTGGTGTGGCACCGGCGCGACCAAGCACGCCCTGCTGGCCGGGGTGGCCGTCGAGCTCGGTGCGCCGGTGCAGCTGATGCTGGGGGCCTTCGTGATGACCAAGCGCACGCACCCCGAGGTTGGCTACATCCTCGACGGCGCCGACCTGCCCGGTCTCCCGGAAGCGCACTGCTTCCTCAGGGTCGGAGACCGGCGCCTCGACCTGTCCGGGCTTGGCGAGAGGCGCCTGGAACTGTACGGCGAGCGTCCCCTGGCGATCAACGAGATCAACGACTTCAAACAGGACTGGCAGCGTGCCCGCATCGCGGAGTGGCAGCAGCAGGGGTTCGCCCCCGGCTGGACGGTGGATGAGCTGTGGGACCTACGGGAGCGGTGCGCCGCAGCTCTCGGCTAGCACCGCACGAACCCACAGCGGTTATTTGCAGACCGGAGGCCCTGCCGCCCGCCCTACCGCGAGCGAGTCTCGACGTCGTGGGCGAGGCGATCGCCGAACTCAGCGATGGTCATCGCGCCGAGATCCCCCTCCTTCCGCTTGCGTACGCCGACGGTGCCGTTGTCGACCTCGCGCGCACCGATAATCAAGGAGTACGGGATCTTGTCGAGCTCCGCCCTCCGGATCTTATACCCAAGCTTCTCATCCGAGTCGTCCAGATCGATTCGCAGCCCACGCGACCGCAGCTCCTTCACCACGCCCCGGGCGTACTCCAGGGACTTCACGCTCACCGGGAGCACCCGGGCCTGCTGCGGCGCCAGCCAGGGCGGGAAGTCACCGGCGTAGTGCTCGATCAGGATGCCGAAGAACCGCTCGATCGAGCCGAGCAGCGCCCGGTGGATCATGATCGGCCGGTGACCCGTGTTGTCGGAGCCGACGTAGGACAGGTCGAACCGCTCCGGCTGATTGAAGTCGAGCTGGATCGTCGTGAGCTGCCAGGTACGCCCGATGGCATCCACAACCTTCACGTCGATCTTTGGACCATAGAAGGCCGCCTCGCCCTCGATCCGCTTGTACTCGATGCCGCGGTCGTCGAGGACCTTGGCGAGCGTCTTCTCGGACAGGTCCCAGATCGCGTCATCGCCCTGGTACTTGGACGTGTCCTGTGAGTCGCGCACCGACAGCTCGACCTTGTAGTCGGGGAAGCCGAACGTCCTGTACATGAGCTGCGCGATGTCGAGGCACCCACCGAGCTCCTCCTCGAGGGTCTCGGGCGTGCAGAACAGGTGCGCATCGTCCTGGGTGAAGCCGCGGACCCGCATCAAGCCGTGCAGTGCGCCAGAGCGCTCGTACCGGTAGACCGTGCCAAGCTCCGCGTACCGGATCGGCAGCTCGCGGTAGGTCCGCTTGCGGCCTCGGTAGACCCCGATGTGGAACGGGCAGTTCATCGGCTTGAGCTGGTAGGCCTCGGAGTCGATCTCCATCGGCGCGTACATCGAATCGGTGTAGTGCTCCGTGTGGCCCGAGCGGTCCCACAACGTGCGCGGCGCGATGTGCGGCGTGAACAGCAGCTCGTAGCCGTGGGCCAGGTGCTGCTCCCGCCAGAAGTCCTCGATCTGCTTGCGTACGAAGGCGCCATTCGGCAGCCACAGCACGAGGCCACCGCCGTACTCCTGGGTGATCCGGAACAGCTCGAGGTCCTTGCCGATGCGCCGGTGGTCGCGCTTCTTGGCCTCCTCGAGCTGGTGCAGGTGGGCCTCGAGGTCGTCCTTCGTAGCGAACGCCACGCCGTAGATCCGCGTGAGCATCTGGCGCTTCTCGTCGCCTCGCCAGTAGGCACCGGCGATGCGCGTGAGCTTGAAGTGCTTCAGCTTCTTGCTGTAGCGGACGTGAGGCCCAGCACACATGTCGGTGAACGTGCCGTGCTTGTAGAAGCTGATCATCGGCGCATCGATGCCCTCGATCAGCTCGACCTTGTAGTCCTGGCCGGTCTCGCGGGCCCAGGCCAGCGCCTCGTCACGGGGCAGCAGGCTGTGCTCAAACTTGTGGTTGCCCTTGGCGATCTTGCGCATCTGCTTCTCGATGCGCTCCAGGTCGTCCTCCGAGACGGGGCTGGGGAGCTCCATGTCGTAGTAGAATCCGTGATCGATGTGGGGACCGATCGCGAACTTGGTGCCTGGGAAGAGCACCTCGACGGCGCTCGCCATCAGGTGGGCGGCGCTGTGCCGGATCGTCTCGACCGGAGACAGCTCACGGGGCTCGAAATCGTAGCTCGCATCGTCGGACATCTCGACCTCCTCTGGTCGTGGTGCACGGGCCTACGGCACCCGCTGCACTGCGCTCGCGCGGCGCCCAGCGTGCCTAATCGGCAGACCATCGCGGGTCCACGTCGAGGACACGCGCGTACGGCCCGTCGGCGTGGCACGCGCTAGCCGTCCATGTGCGGTTGCCTTCCGCGCCCCGCTTCCCGGATTGCCGCTTGCGGCCCGTTGCGATCGCCGAACCCAAGGCCCCCCGGAGCCCCACTGATGTACGCCTCTCCATCCACGCCTCTCTTCCTGCGCGGTGTCCGCCTGATCGACCCGCACGCGTCCGTCGACGTGATCACCGACCTGCTGGTCACGCCCACCGCGGTGGTGCGTGACCCTGCCGCCGTGCCCGACCACGCCCGGGTGGTCGACGGCCGCGGTCTGTGGGCGCTTCCCGGCCTGGTCGACATCCAGGTGCACTTCCGGCAGCCTGGGTTCGAGTACAAGGAGACCATCGAGAGCGGCTCGGCAGCGGCGCTCGCCGGCGGGATCTGCACCGTGGTGGTGATGCCGAACACCCAGCCACGCCTCGACACCCCGCAACAGGTGGAGTTCGAGGCGGCCGAGGCTCGGCGAGTGCGCGGCGTCGACTTGCTTGTCGCCGCGGCATCGACGCGGAACCTCGATGGCCAGCAGCTCACCGACCACGCGGTGCTGAAGGCGGCCGGAGCGGTTGCGATCACCGACGACGGCTACCCCGTGCTCGATGACGATCTCATGCGGGGCAGCCTGGAGCAGTGCGCCGCACTCGACCTGCTGTTCATGCAGCACGCCGAAGACATCCGGATGACCCGCCACGCCCCGATGACCGACTCGCCCGCGAGCGTCGCTCTCGGGGTTCCGGGCCAGTCCAGCGACGCCGAGGGCGTGATCGTGGAGCGCGACATCGCCCTCACCCGGGAGACTGGCGCCCGCTACCACGTGCTCCACACCTCCACCGCGCGTTCGATCGCCGCAATCCGGTCCGCCAAGGCGGAGGGACTTTCGGTCACCTGCGAGGTCAGCCCGCACCACCTGCTGCTGACCTACGACGCCTGCGCGGGCGGAGACCCGAACACCAAGATGAACCCACCGCTCCGGTCCGAGTACGACCGTCAGGCGCTCATCGTGGCGCTCGCCGATGGCACGGTAGACGCCGTAGCCACCGACCACGCCCCGCACACACGTGAGGAGAAGGCCAAGGGGTTCGAGGACGCGCCGTTCGGCGTGATCGGCCTGGAGACTGCCTTTGCGGCCTTACTCTCTTTCGTGCACGACGGCACCATCACCGACACCCGGGCGGTGGAGCTGATGACCTCCGGGCCGGCCCGCGTGCTCGGACGCCAGGGGCGCCTCGGAACGCTGGGCGCCGACGCACCCGTGCACCTCACCGTGGTGGACCCATCCCGCGAGTGGACGGTCACCGAGGACGGAATGGCGGGCAAGTGCACGAACAGCGCCTTCCTCGGCCGCATGTTCAAGGGGAAGGTGGTCGCGACGGTGCTCCATGGGGAGCTGCGGTACGCGGACGGTCTGGGCTAGGCGTCCAGATGCTACACAGTTGCATCTGGGGCGCCGCGCTCTACAGCTGGGCGCATGAACGCCAAAACCTCCCGACCGATGTTCGTGCCCGACGCCGAGTTCGCGGCCATCCTTCGCCCCGACACCAACGAGGTCGGCCTGGCACGTCCGCTCGACCCCGGGCTGCAGGCGAAGCTGGCAGCGGTGGCTCGAGGCTCCGGGTTCCACCAACACACGAGCCTCGACGCCACCGCCCCGGATCCGAGCGGCCTGCCGAGCTCGATCCGCGACTCGACGGTGCGCAGCGGACCGTGACGAGACTGCACCACACCCACCGCGCCTAGGGGGCCTCGCCTTCGCCGGACCCGTGCATCTCCCGGACACCGTGTGGGCGCGGTCACCGCTATCGCTCGTCATGAGACCCTCGGGGACCTCCGGACTATCGGGATGTCAGCCTTGCGGAGGGCTCCGCCAGAGGGCAGCGTGGCCGCGATGCACAGGCAAGTCGGCTTATGCTGCCTGTCGTCGAGGACGCCTCCACACTCTCCCATCATGGACCCACAGCCCCTTACTTTCCATCGCTTTCCGGACGCGCCCCTGGCTTCGCCGCCTACCGGCACGCAGGGGTTCACATCGGGACATCCACTGCGTGGGCGCAGGCGCCAAAGCGCCGAAGCGGCCATCGTGATGCAGCCCTCGGCAGCCGGGTGAAACCCAAAAAGCGAACCTCATGCTCAAGCAGGCTCCGCAGCGCCGCGTCCGCCGCTAGCTCGCCGGGAAGGTACGATGCAGCAACTGCTCGGAGATAGGCATGCTGTCTTGGCTCTCGATACTCGGACCTGTTGCGCTGGTGGCCTGCGGCGACGCATCCAAGACCCCGCAGACGCCCTCCTCGAGCGCCTCCGACATGGTCATCGTAGAGGCCACCCTCAGCGTGGACGAGAACCCGAACAACACCTTGAGCGCACTCGTGACCGTCGAGACGCCAGAGGAAGCCACCGTCCGCATCGCATTCACGAGCGACGACACCGCCGAGCAGCTGACGGGCGCCAGCGAGCCAGGAACCCTGCACGAGCTCGTGGTGGTCGGCATGCGCGCCAACACGCTCTACAGCCTGGTGCCCATCGTCACCTACACCTCTGGGGCCTCTGGACGCACCGCGGCCGCACAGTTTGAGACGGGGCGCCGTCCGAGTGGCCTCCCGGAGATGACGGTCACGGTGACCGATGCGGCAGCCGTACAGCCTGGCATCACGATCTTCGGAACAGCAAACGAGATGCCTGCAGATCAGCAGGCGCCCGAGTTCATTGGACTGGACACCGATGGTGAGGTCGTCTGGTACTACGACGACCCCGAGGCAACCTGGCAGTCCCCAGATCGCGACCTCAAGCTGATGCACGACGGCAACCTGCTGCTGAAGACCGAGGCTGGCCTGCGGGTCATCACCCTGGCCGGAGACACCGTCATCGACCTGCAGTCCGAGCAGATCGGCCTCGCCATGCACCACGATGTGACAATGCTTCCAAACGGCAACTTCGCTGCCTTGGTTCAAGCGCCACGCGCGATCTTCATCGAGGGGCTCGGCGACATCACTCAGATGGGAGACGGCGTCATTGAGGTGACGCCCGATGGTGAGGTGATCTGGGACTGGTGGACCTTCGACCACATACCAGCAGACCGCTTCCCCACCCGCCTCTCCCTTGAGAGCGACGGCGAGTTCTTTGACTGGACCCACGCAAACTCTGTCGCCTACGTGGCCTCGGAGGATGCGCTGCTCGTGTCCCTCCGGCACCAGGACTGGGTGTTGAGCATCGATCGAGGCACCGGAGGGCTGAACTGGCGTGCCGGTCGCGACGGTGACTTCGCGCTCGAGGCGGGCGAGTGGTTCTCGGGCCAGCACAACGCCTACCTCACGGCAGACGGACAGCTCTCGGTCTACGACAACGGCAACGAGCGGGAGTCTGGCGAGGAGTATAGCCGCGGGGTGACTTACCAACTCGACACCTCGACAATGACCGCCCGCGAGACCTTCTCATACACAGTCGAACCCTTCACGCCCTTCGTCGGAGGCCACCGCATCCTCGACAATGGCAACTCGTTCCTCTGCGCCGGCGGCATCTTTGACGGCCCAGCCGAGATCGTCGAGGTCTCAGCTCTATCGGGCGAGGCCGTGTGGGCGCTCGAGGTCGAGCGCAGTGTCATCTACCGTGCGCAGCGACTGCCGAGCTTCTGGCACGACAGTCCCGTTCCGTGAGGGACGAGGCACCGGGTGTTGGCCCGCGCGCCTCACCGACGCGGCGTCGCATCATGGCGACAACCAGGAACAACACGGTCCACGGTGCGGCGCCTCCACTGGCGCAGCCACACCCTGAATCGGCCCCCGCGGCACTCCCACAGACTGCACCTGCACTCGGCGCCTCATCCGGAGGTGGGTCCTCCGTGCTCAAGCCCCAGGGCGTGGCGCTGTCGTCAGGCGAGGCGTCACCCGTCGTCGTGCCGTCGATCGTGGTCAGAGCATCACCCATCCACCTGAGGCGCAGCCTCCGGGAGCTCAAGAACGAGCCCTTTGATCCCGAGGCGCTGGTCCTCGACGAAGACGAGGCCGCCCAGTGTCGGTCACCATCAGGGACTCGTACGACACATCTCCCAGCTCGGACTCACCCGGCTCGACAAACGAGTCCATGTGTTTCCAGAGCACTTCCGTCGATGACGACCAGCAAGACGGAGCACAGCGCTCCTGCGGTGGGTGGGACGGGGCGGCGGGCCGCCGACCTTCGGAGGGAGCAGCGGACCGTGACGAGACTGGACCACACCCACCGCGCCTAGGGGGCCTCGCCTTCGCCGGACCCGTGCACCGTGTCGGCGCGGTCACCGCTATCGCTCGTCATGGGGCCCTCGGGGACCTCCGGACTACAGGGACGTCAGCCTTGCGAAGGGCTCAGCTAGAGGGCAGCGTGGCCGCGATGCACAGGCAAGTCGGCTTAGGCTGCCTGTCCTCATGAGTGGCTTCATGACCGGATGCACGACACCGCACCGAGGAGCACCTACGGGCGCTGGGCACGTCGCCATCACTTCCACCACCACTTCCACGACCCCGCCTTGAACTCTGATGTCACGACACCGCTGTTGGACATCCTGCTCGGGACCCATCACGCGCTTCGCGACCCGATGCGTGTGCCGCGAGGTATGGCAATGCCTTGGCTCCTCGATGCGATGGGCCAGGTCCACTCCCACCATACGGGCGCCTACCGGCTTCGTTGAACCCACGTCGACGGTCTGTCTCTTGCGTGGCGTGTCGACTTCGGGTGTTGCTGACCGTACCTGTCGCGGTCACGCTGGGCCTATGATGTATCCACGGACCATAGGTCCACCGATTCTCGGCCGGCTAATTTCGTGTAGCGGCGTCGAGGCACTCACGATCAGTGTGGTCGAGGGGTATGCACCAACCCTCGTGTCATGATTGGATTCACTCGACTGCTGTGGCGAGGATCGGCAACGGGTGAATGGGGCGTGACTGGACGATGGCTCGGTCGTCGTGGTGGGTCAGGCCGCAGCCGCGGTCTCTGCGTGTGCGCGTGCACAGGCCCGGGCTCTTGTGCTCACTCCAGAGACACTGCAGTCGTTAGGCGACGCGCTGGTGTGCGACGTGTGTTGGGCGGTCGGGCTTGCGAGCGTCGCCGAGGTCGCGACCGCCGCTGACGGGCCGGTCGACATGGTCGGTGAGAAGGCGTGTGGAGTCGGACTGGCGCGGTACGTCGACTAGCTGCCGGTTGGTACCCCTTCAGACCGTCGCCGGGCACGTGACGCGACAGCACCGGAGTGCGCCGGGTTCCGTGGTCTACGAAGCAGCAGGGCGAGGACGAGAGTGCCCGTGAGCGGCCACACCACAAGCCAACCCAGCCATGCGAGCCAAAACAGGGTCTGCTCTCCGGCACTGGCGCGGGGAGAGACGAGGGTCTCGTCGAGCAGGCGATGCACGTACAGCGGCTCGTCGGCTGGCAGCTGTGTGAGCAGCTGCTCGAGCCAGGACATGAGGTGTCGCTGTCGGCGGATGCACGGCAAGAGCTCCTCGGTGAGACCCGAGGTCATGCACTGTAGGTGGCCGAGGAGGGCAAAGTCGAGGAAGCCAGGCGTCTCGCCCGTGAGCCACCTCGCGGTTCGAAGCCGGTCATCCCACGCGTGCAGCTGCGACTCGATGGTGTCGAGGTCATAGACGGGTCGACCACGGCGGTGAGACAGGGCAATGCCGAGACGGATGAGGATCCAGAAGTAGAGCGACACGAAGGCTCGGCTCACCACGCCGCGCGCTGAGAACGGGAGCTCCCGCATCTGGCTCCAGGCGACGATGAAGCGCCAGCGTCGCCCGCTCACGCAGCGGCCCGGGGCGTAGTTGAGGAAGAGACGCTCCAAGTCGAGCTGGGCCTCATCGCGTTCCGCTGGGCTGATGTGTGCGAAGCCCAAGGGGTAGCCGGCGTCGTCGAGTGCCTGGTAGATGGTGAAGGAATCTAGGAGGGTTTGGCCATCCGAAAGACGCAAGGCTGGGAAGATGAGGCCACGGGAGATCGCCCAGGAAAGATCGAGCGGGTAGCTGGTCACCCGGGGCTGAACCCGGTGGTAGTGGAGCGCCTGGCGCACGCCTTCGACCCAGGGTGAGTGGGTGACACCGTAGAGCAGCGGCCCGCGAGCATGAGGGGGAATTGATCGCGGGATCACACACCTCCGTACAGGTCGAGCAGTCGTAGCGCGCAGGCGTCGACCTGCACGCTTCATGGGAGAAGATGACACGGTGGCGGTCTAGGTCAGGGGACCGCTGCGGCGCAGGGCACTGACCCGAACGCCTGCGGGAGAGGTACTGGCGGGCGAGATCTTGGCCGTTCGCCACCAGAACGAAGCCTCATCCTCGTGATGACACTCGCGATGGCCCTTCTGCTCATCGCACCTGCCCACGCCAAGAAGGGTAAGAAGAAGGGAGGCCGTGATCTCGCAATGAAGAGCGGCACGATGCAGCTCGGTGGCAGCGGCGCAATCCAGCTGTTCTCCGCCGGCGGACAGACCGCCTCGGGCTGGGCCTCGCCCCGACCTTCGGCTACTTCACCGCCGACCTGGTTGAGGTCTTCAGCGGCGTCGGACTCGCCACGTTTGGCGGACAGACCTCGTGGGCTGTCCAGGGCGGCAGTCGGTACTACCTCGCCATCAAGCCGTACTGGTTCTACGTGGGCGCCGGTGTCGGCTACGGATCGACGGCGGCCAATGTGCTGGGCGCTGCCGGCAACATAGGCACCTTCAACATCGCTCTTCGTGGCGGACTCATCATCCCACTGAGCAAGAATGTCGGTCTCGACATTGGGAACCGGAGCGACGGCCTGATGGGTGACGGCAGCACAGCCCTCCACGTACCGCTTGGCTTCCTCGGTATTCGCAGATTCTTCCCCTGAGCATGCGAGCGACCGGGCAACAGCTCGGTCACTGTCCGGACTAGAAACAGGCGTCTTCGGGGTACTCACCCGAGCAGCCATCCGCGCGGGTCAGTAGGTCGAAGGCGAGAGCCTCGCCGCAGTCGCCCATCTGCAGAGGCAGATACCGGTGCTCGATGCCTCCACACTCGACGCCGCCTGTCCAGCGGTGTCCATCGCAGCTCACATCGCCGAGGCCCGCGCACGTGCCGCGGCTGGTATCTTCGATGCGAAACCCGATCCCCGCCGGAGCGAGTCGGAGCGCCGTGCAGTCACTGGCCTCTGTCGTGAGCCTCAGTTGCCCGACAGCATCCACGCGAATGCAGCGACTGGGGCGGTAGCCGTCATACCAGAGCTGACCATCCCGGTAGGTCAGGCGCTGGTCGGCAAAGACCTTCTGGTGGGCATGGGCATGCCGCTTGTAGGTGTGCAGGCGTAGCGGCTCATCGAAGCGCTCGGAGCCGCACGAGAGCAAGATATCAACCGCGTAGGCATAGTCCTCGAACAGGCAATCGCGCGTAACGAGGGCCCCCTCGCGTCCCTCCCAAGCCGTGCTCGACCCGTCGCCCCCGCTTCCAGCGGTTCCGGTCGGAGTCGTCGCATCTCCGCTCGGGCCAACGGTTCCGGTAGAGGCACCTCCGGGCGTCGTCGCCACGACCGCGGGCGCCGTGTCGAGTGCCACCTGTGGAGTCGAACCACCGCACGCCACTGCAAGCATCATGAACAGCATCATGGAGCCTCCGCCCATCATCAGGTCAGCGCGAAAGGCTCGTCTAAGAGCCAAGAGAGTTGCTCCACATTCCGCGCGTCACCGCGCTTCTGCAGTGCCAAGTTCCGCAGGGTGCAGAGCAGCGGGTTTGCCATGTTGAACATCTGCCCTGCCCACCACGACGCGGTGACAACGCGGTAAGCGCGACGCTTGCGCTGGTGCTGGTAGTCACGGAGGGCCTGCGCCGGTGCCTCGCTGCGACGCGCCAGACAGTGCGCAAGGATCAGTGCGTCCTCGAGTGCCTGACAGGCTCCCTGACCGAGGTTTGGCGTGGTTGCGTGAGCCGCATCACCAAGCAGCGCCACCCGCCCATCACACCACCGCGAGACCGGCCTCTGGTCGTAGATGTCGTTGCGGAGGATGGCGTCTTCGGGTGTCGCGCCAATCATCCGGCTGATCGCCGATGGCCAGTGTGCGAGACGCTCGGAAAAGGTCGCGCGGTCGCCATCGGGGTCAGGCAGGCTGCCCAGGGGCGCAGACTCGCTCACGAACCAGTACGCCCGTCCCTCTGAGAGCGGCATCAGACCGACGTGGCGCCCCTCACCCATGTAGATTCCGTAGACATCCTCATCCGGAGCGATGTCGCTGTCCGCCAGCGTCACGATGCCCCGAATACCGACTGCACCGGAGTACCGGAGCTGCAGTGGGATGCCGATCGCCCCTCGGACCGTCGACTTGATGCCATCGGCACCGATCAGAACATCCCCGGTCACCTCGTCCCCACCCTTCAGCGTCAGGGTGACAGCATCCTCGCTCTGCGTGACACCGACACAGCTCGCGTCCGTCCGAATGTTGTCCCGGCCTACGGCCGCGACCAACGCCTGCAACAGGTCTGCGCGATGGACCACAATGTTCGGGTCCCCGTAGCGGTCGTTGAGGGCCTGCATGGAATTGCGCGCAAGCTGCTCACCGGTGTGCGTATAAAGCCCGCCATCCGCCATCCCGACGGACAGCTCCTCGACCACATGACCGAGCTCGAGCCGGCGGAGCACACGTGTCGCATTCGACCAGAGGCTCAGCCCAGCACCGACCTCCCGAAGCTCGCTGGCCCGCTCAAAGACCGTGACCGTGAAGCCCTGTCGCTGGAGTGCCCACGCCGCCGCACAGCCGCCAATGCCTGCACCCGCGATCATGACATGCATGCTCACTCCCTAGCCCGCGCTGCACTCGAGGTCAGCCAGACAATGGCGCCCGGCCAGGACTGCACAGGGAGCTGGCGGCACCGGCTGCGATGCGCCTCGGGCCTGCGCCAAGCCGCACTGCACCAGGCCTGCACAGCGGCCTCGGCGCTGACCTCGACCAACAAAGCCCGACCGGGCACTCACGGCCGTCGGAATCGCGACAGAACAAGGGCGACGACGCCTTCTCCTGCCATCGGCTCTGGGCGGGTGAGAACGCCCCCCGCATCCCCATCATCCCTGGAGTTTCCAATCTCGCTAGTCGGTCAGATCACCCCCGATGTCGCCCTCGTGAACATCGACCGATAAAGAGGTCGTCTCGCTCTCGAGCCTACGAAGCCAGAAGGTCATTCTCGACATCTACCCTGCCGCCTTCAGCGGCATCTGCGACGAAGAGATGTGCGTCTTTCAGGACCGCCTCACCGCACTGACAGCTGCCAACGCCAAGGCCCTAGGCATCAGCCCCGACAGCCCCTTCGCGAACCGAAAGTTCGCCGAAGTGAATGGCATCACCTTCCCACTTCTGTAAGACCGCCACCTTGCTGCAGCCGAGGCCTACGGTGTCGTCTTCGAGAACTTTGCCTTCATCGAGGGCTACCGTCCTTGCAATCGCGCCGTATTCGTGATCGACGCGTCCGGGACAGCGACGTGGTCTTGTGTCGGCGACCACCCTGGCATGGAGCCGGACTACGACGCAGTCATCGCGGCCGTCTGAGCCGAGGCACACCGGACCCGGGGTCGTGCCAACGCTGGCGCGACCCGGCGCCGTGTCAGAGGCTCCAGACGACGGGCCCGACCTGCTGGGTGGGCATCGCCGTGAAGTGCGCAGCCATACCACCGAGGACCTGCTGTGCAACCTTGGCGCCCTCTTCCGCATTCGCAGCGGTGTCGTAGACCGCGACGAGGAGCATCGTGCCCTCTGCCACCTCGACCGTGTCGACCTTCTGCAGGCCAACAATGGCTTGCATCTGGGCGCGCACGCTGTCGGCGTAGGCGAAGATCGCATCCCGGCTCTCGGGCTTATGCGTGACGGTGGTGACTCGGTAGTACATGACGTATCCTTGGTCTGAGTTGGCAGCTAGACTCGCGCATCCGCTCAACATGCACAACCTCTTTTGGGTGCACACCTGCGGAGGTGGGACTTCCGCTGTTCATACCGTTCGGTCGCGGCCCCGATTCGTCGATGTCAACGTCTGGTGGCGAGTGCGGTGGATGCACGCGGAGGCCGACCATCCACCCTAGCCGACCCGCATCCCAGCGTCAGAGCACTCACACCACCCCGAGCGTGCTGATACATGCACCGAGACCCGCCTCGAGCAGAGCCATGGGCAGCTAACGTGAGCCGGGCCCCATCAAGGGTTCGAGTGCGCTCCCGAGGCACACCCGGGGACGGGACTGAAACAGGCCTCGTGTGCCGACGGAGGTACTCGGAGCAACGAGCGGAGTGAGTGTGCAGCGATATGCTCTCCATGGAGGCAGATGTGCGGTATTGTATATTTGCGATAACTTCGTTCGGCTGTACCGAGTACAGTATCGGAGACACGAAACAGGATGTCGCCGCCGACACCGGGAGGGATGAACGCAACGCGCTTGAGGTCATGCCCCGGGCGCTCGATTTCGGAACGGTCAACGTCGGCGATCAAGCCGAGACCAATATCACCCTCACAAACCTCGGTGACCGCTCGTTCGTCGTAGGCGCGACCGGCTTGCCCGACGACAACGGAGTGTTTCGTGTCGGACTGGAGGGTGTCCTTGAGCTGGCGCCCGGTGAGGCGCACGTCGTGAGCGCCTCATTCACACCCGAATACGGCGGTGACTTTATCGGTAGCGTGTTGTTCCATGCCGATCGCGATGACGTCGCCGCAGAGCAGGTGCAGCTGGCAGGCCGGACGCCCCTCGGACACATCGTCATCGAGCCCGACACGTATGACTTCGGTAGCGTGATCACAGGCTCCCGCGAGTCGATGATTCTCAGCGTGCGAAATGCCGGAGAGGGCCCGTTGTCAATCACCAGTGTCGACTATGTGAGCACGCACTCCCGCTGGCTATTCCTCTCCGAAAGCTCCATCCTGGAAGGAGAAACGCTTTCTGCCGGGGAGCGGCGTGAGGTGGAGGTCACCTTTGCCCCAGATGAGGTAGGGGGATGGGAGGGTCAGCTAGAGATTGTATCCAATGACCCAGATACCCCTCAGGCCATTGCCGTACAGAGCGGCCTCGCGACCTGCGAGTGTCCAGATGGCTGGATCCCCAGCTCAACAGCAGCAGAGTGTGTGCGTCGGTTTGAGATTCCGGCCGCATTTCAAGGTGAGCCAGAGCATGTCTGCCCGAGTCCCACGCAGGTCACCTACGGAATGCTGGGAGCGCGCTACCCAGATGACTTCATCGTCCAAGATGCGCATTGGGGGCAAGACGATGGCGTGAGCAATGGTCGCATGAACGATGTCGGAATCTGGGCGTGCGACCCGGGAGACGTGCTTGCGGGTCAGCGCCCGTTCGATGAGTGGGTGGGTTTTCAAGTCTGCCTCGATCTCCCCGACACCGCTACCTACATCACGGGCATTGGAGCAGACAACTATGGCCGCTTGGTGGTCGATGGCCTCACTGTGTGGGAGAAGATCGGCGATGATCTTGAGAACTTCCACTACTGGTGGATGATTCCGGTTGAGCTGACGGCCGGCGACCATGTTGTCGAGCTCTGGGGCCTCAACACGGGATCAAAAGCGAGTCTTGGTGTGGAGCTCTATGGACCGTTCGACCCAAGTAAAGTCTCCGACGGGCCCTCCATGCACGCACTGCCTCTCGCCGACAGCGTCGTCTGGTCAACGCGAGAGGCGGTTGGAGCCACGTTTCAGGTGGGGGAAGACAATGGGTGGTACTGCCCAGATGCGCGTATGACCCTAAGCCTATGCGAACCTGAGCCTGTATGCTTCATCCACGAGCGAACGGACTGTAGCGGGTAGCCAAGCCAGCGCCACAGCCTGTCATCGAGGGCGACGTTCACTCTCGGACCCAAGCTTCATGCGGAATGGGCACCCTCAGTCGATGCAGAATGGCAGGCGTAGGGTCATAAGGCGGAGTACGGTCTTTCCGGATCGAACGCGGGGTCGAGTTCCGACCCATTCCGTTGTAGGGTCTGGCCTGACACAGGCCACTCATCCACAAGGGGGCCACGCCAGCGCCCAACAGTGCCCAAGTGCGATCACGAGCGAGGTTGAAGAGATGTCCGAGCGCAGCGTGTTGATGATCTACACGGGTGGGACGATCGGAATGGTGAAGGGGCCACGCGGTTACGAGCCCGCACCAGGAAGATTCATGCAGATGCTGCAGCGAATCCCGTCCTTCCAGGATCCCGAACAGCCTCCCGGCGTCACGCCCGTCTCACGACACGGCCAACGGATCCATTACACCATGCTCGAGTACCAACCGCTGCTGGACTCCTCGAACATGGGCATGGGGGACTGGGTACGCATCGCCCGTGACATCGAGCGCTACTACGACGACTATGACGCCTTCCTGGTTCTGCATGGGACCGACACGATGGCGTACACAGCCTCGGCTCTTTCTTTCATGCTGGAGAACCTCAGCAAGACGGTGATTGTCACAGGCTCGCAGATCCCGCTGAGCGAGGTCCGCAACGACGGTGACGACAATCTCCTGGATGCGCTACTCATCGCAGGCCACTACGACATCCCCGAGGTGGGGCTCTATTTCCGCAGCCGTCTGTTCCGCGGGAACCGGACCCGCAAGATCGACGCCAGTGGACTGGAGGCATTCGGCTCCGACAATGCGCCACCGCTAGCGACCGTGGGTATCGAGATTGACATCGCTTGGGATACGATTCGCCCGCCTTCGGGTGAGCCGTTCCGCATCACGCCCATCACGAATCCCAACGTGGCGACCTTGCGATTATTCCCGGGGATCACTGATTCGATCCTGGAGAACTTTCTTCGACCTCCGCTCGCCGGCCTCGTACTCGAGACATATGGCGCGGGGAATGCACCCGACAATCGCGCAAACTTCCTGGCGGCCCTGCGCGCAGCATCGGAGCGCGGCGTGGTCATCGTCAACACCACTCAGTGCTCCCGGGGAGAGGTGGTAGCGGCCTATGCAGCAGGCACGGCACTCGCCGAGGCGGGAGTCGTTCCCGGGAGCGACATGACCACCGAGGCAGCCCTCACGAAGCTTGCATTCCTCCTCTCACAAGACCTGGAACCTGCAGTAGTCCGCCGCCTAATGCCGGAGTCTCTTCGTGGAGAGTTGAGCAACACGACGCACGAGGGGCGCTTCGGTTTTCAGGAAAAGGCCTTCGTCAACACCGTGGCGGATGCCCTCTTCGCCCGCACGCCGGAGCGGCGAAGCGAGGTCGAGCAAGCTCTCTATCCAGTGCTCCTGTGCTCGGCGGCCTCCCTCGGTGACCTGAAGGGGCTGCGTCGGATGTACGACGGTGGCGCGGATCCGACCGCTGCAGACTACGATGGCCGAACCGCACTGCACCTTGCGGCCGCAGAGGGGCACGCGGAGGTTGTGTCCTTCCTGATCGCACGCGGAGCCACGGTGAACGCCAAGGACCGCTGGGGAGCTACTCCCCTCTACGATGCGGTGCAGAACGGTCATGAGGACGCTGCGGACCGCCTGCTGGAGGGAGGAGCCGAGGTCAGCGTCGATCCGGCGGTACTCTGTACCCTTGCCAGTCAGGGGGACTCTGAAGGGGTTCATCGCTGGCTGAAGTACGGCGCCGACCCGTCGACGAGGGACTACGATGGACGAACACCGCTGCACTTGGCAGCGGTGGAGGGTCACCTGCAGACTGTGCGGGTGCTCCTTGACCACGGCGCCGACAGAAGCGCGAGGGACCGATGGGGAACGACACCCGCGGATTCAGCCCAGGCAGGCGGACATCGTACGGTACAGACCTTACTGGCAGACGGTTGAGCGGCGCAGCCCGTAGTCTGTGTGCAAGCGCTGGGATGCCGAGTCAAACCGGTCGGGGGAGGCCGTGCTGATAGATAGGCCGTTCAGTGCCAGTGTATGGTCTGGTCGCTCCGATCCGGAAGAAGGCCCGGGGGGGGTTCGTTGGCATGAAGTGGTGATGCCATACAGCCCTCATGGGCCTCCAGGCCTCGTGCTCCTTGGCTTTGCGTGCGACGAGGGGGTGCGCCGCAACAAGGGGCGCGTCGGCGCCCGGGGAGGGCCACACGCGATCCGAAGAGCGCTCGCTAGCAAAGCCTGGCACGGAGCCGTATCGGTCTACGACTGCGGCGATGTGACCTGCCTCGACGGAGATCTCGCAGGTGCCCAGTGCCGCCTGGCCGATGCGATCGACAGCTGCCTTCAACAAGGACACCGGGTCGTCGTGCTCGGCGGGGGACATGAGGTTGCATATGGCAGCTACCTCGGACAGGCGCAATACCTCAGCAAGTGTCAGCCAAACAGGATACCGCGCCTCGGTATCCTCAACTTCGACGCGCACTTCGACCTCCGCAACAATGCTGCCGTCAACAGCTCTGGCACCCCGTTCCTTCAGATCGCCCAGGACTGTGAGCGCCGAGGCTGGCCGTTCCACTACGGCGTCTTCGGTATCTGCCAGGACGCAAACACGCGCTCTCTCTTCGATCGTGCGCGAGCACTCGGCGTCACCCATGTGCTTGACCAGGAGCTCACTCCCTGGAGGCTACCGGAGGCACGACAGACCCTCCACGCATTCCTCGGAGAAGTCGACAGCCTCTACATCACCCTCTGCCTCGATGTCCTCCCTGCAGGTCAAGCCCCTGGCGTCAGCGCACCCGCTGCACGCGGCGTGTCCTTGGAGATCATCGAGTCCCTGTTGCTACACACCATCACCGAAGCCTCATGCCCCGTGCTCGTCGCGGACATCGCCGAGCTGAATCCAGACCACGACCAGGATCAGCGCACTGCAAAGGTTGCAGCTCGACTGGTTCATCTCCTCACGCATGCTCTCAGTGTCCCCAACGGAGTCGACAGGCCTACATCGGCCGCCCTCCGCTGAGCGGCAGGCCACCGCCCATACGCGTACTGTGCGCAAACCCGATCCACGCTGCTAATGCGTCCTCACGAGACTGGACCACACCCACCGCGCGTAGGGGGCTTCGCCTCCGCCGGACCCGTGCGCCTCCCGGCCTCCGCGTGGGCGCGGGAGGCCTCCGCAGCTGACCTTGGCCCCCTCTCGGCTGGGCGAACGAGATCGGGGAAGGCCCTTACCGGAGGCTACGCAGGAGGGCGGAGTGCTCGCGATGGAAGGGCGAGTCCGTGCATCCGAACCATACTGACCCCGCCGCCCCCTGCGGCGGTACGCTGCGTGCCCCGCCGACGGTGCGAGAGTACAAGCCCACATGTCCGACGAAGTCGATGTCCCGCAGCCCGAAGAAGACGACGCCCTGAAGCCCGGGGGCTTCGGCTTCCTGCTCTACCTGGCGCCGATCGTGATGACGATCATCGTCTTCGTCCTCTACGCCTACCTGCTGTACTACGGCTTCCTCGGCCGGGCGGCGACGGGCGACACCGTGACCATGGTGATCAAGACCTGTCCCGAGGCGACGGCCACCGTGACCGCCCGTCTCGAGACCATGGGCCTGCCCCACGAGCTGCGTCCGACCTCAGACGGCCTCGAGCTCATCGCGACGCTGCCGGAAGATCCGGAGGTGGCGGAGCACATTCCCGGCTCGCTGATCCAGCAGGGCCGGTTCGAAGTCCGTGACGGCGAGCAGGACGGTCCCGTGCTCCTCGGGCCCGACCTCGTGCAGAGCGCCTTGGTCCGCATGGACATGTCGATGACGCCGCGCACGGCCGTTCAGATCGACCTCGAGGCGGCCAAGGAGCTGCGCGAGCGCCAGAAGGCGCGACCGAGCCAGGCACTGTCCTTCTGGCTCGATGGCGAGCGGATCGGCGGACTGTCCAACCTCGGCCTGCTGTCCGACCCCGAGCTCGAGGTGATTCCCACCGCCGACAACGAGAAGCAGCAGATGGAGCGGGCGGCGCGCTACGCCCTGATCATCGACGATCCGATGCCCTGCCCTGCGGAGCTGGTGAGCCTGACGGTGGTGGAGGCCGTGGCCCCGTGAGGGCGAAGGTCCATCCCTCCGAGCAGCGAGAGGCCGAGGCCGCCGTCGGCACCGAGGCCGCCGAGGCCTACGTCGAGCGCCAGCGCGCGGCAAGGCTCCGCGTGGCCCTGCTCGATGCCTTCTACCGCCGCTACCCCAGCCGCATGGGCGCCCTCCACGAGCTCGCAGCGAGTGGCATCGCCATCGCCCGCTTTGCAGGTCGCTCGGCAGCCTACGACGCCATCGGAGATCGCCTGCTCCCCGTGGACCGGGAGGGACAGCTCCGCACCGAGGCCTGGCGTCACTACACCGACGCCTTCGACGCCGGACTCCCCGCCGACGTCATCGAGGAGCGCTGGCTCGCCGCCCACCTGGTCGACATGGAGCGCGTGAAGGCCGAGGGCTGGGTCGAGCGCTTCGACCAGGAGGCCCAGGCCCACGCCGACGACCCGAGCTGGGCCATGCTCTCCGAGCACATGGAGGTCACCCTGGGCACTCGTGTCGCCGACAAGGACGCCCTCTCTGGTCGAATCGCCCTCGAGACCGCCATCTCCACGTCGCTGACCCAGGTCGTGTGGCGGCAGCTCACCACTGGGCTCGCCCTGGTCCGCACCTTCGTCGCAGCCGCCGTGTGGGGGACGCTCGCCGGAGGTCCCTGGGTGCCGCCCGGCCTGCCCTCAGACCGGTGGCTCGTGTGGCGCCTGTGCTCCGCCACCGCACGCTGCGTACGCATCAGCCGGGTGTTCCGCCAGGGCCTCCGAAGGCAGTCACGCGGTGCGGAGCGTGCTGACTCCGCCTGGTCTCTCGGCCCCGCACTGCAGGAGGTGCTCGGCCATCGCCTCGGCGCCGTGCATCCTCGCGTCCTGCGGCTGTTCGAGGCGATGCACACCTTCGAGATGACCGCCTCGGTGCACCTCTACCATCAGCTCACGGGCTGGGCGGCCGTCGTGGCAACCCTGTTGATCGGGCAGGGGATGTACGAGGAGCATCTAGACGAGGTGCCGGCTCGGTTTCGCCTGTTCCGCCGTGCCGACGGCTCGCTCCACTTCGTGCGCGAGTTCTGGTGTGCCGATGCCGTGCGCGTCTTCGACAGCGACTTCGTCGTGCGGGAGGTGGACGGCACACCGACCATCCTCGAGGTCTTCCAGGACCTGGGGGTCGCGGCCCGGATGCGCACCGAGCCCTTGGCGGATGGCGGCCTGTCGATGACCGTGGTCGGGCTGTTCGTGCGCGGAGTCGCGACGCCCGTGGGGCCCTTCCGGGTCTGCTTCACGACCCGTCCGACAGACGATGGCCAGCTCTTCGTCCGCGGCGTCCTCGAGCTGGCCCCGCGCAACCGCCTGGAGCGCTGGTGGATGACCCGGGTGATGGGTCTGCCTGATCTCCTGGGCGAGATCCGGTACTTTGCACGCGAAGAGCTTGTCGGAGAGACGGCCGAGACCACCGCCTGAGGGGGACTCGTCGCGTCCTCCACGACCCGGAGACTCCCATGCTGCTGCTGCTCCCCTCGCTCGCTCTTGCGGCGCCGACTCTCGACCTCGTCGCCGGTACCTGCCCTGGCCCCGTTCGCTTGGAGCTGACCGAGCTCTCGGCCCGCGGCACCGTCGACTTCTACGTCGGACTGGCCGAGGGAGACGACCTCGTCACCATGGGTCCCTGCGCCGGCACACCGACCGGCCTCGGCGGGGAGCTGCGCATCGGCTCCGTCCGCGTTCCCGACGACGGCATCCTGCGCCTGAGCCCCACCCTCCCGCCCGGGGCCTGCGATCGGTACCTGCAGGCGATCGACACCGTCACCTGCGAGGGCTCTCGGGTGATCGATCTGTCGGACCCCACCGCCGAGCCCGCCGGCCCAGCCTGTGCCTACGACCCCGAGGCGGAGCACCCGGCCTACACGACCGTCGACCTCGACGTCGCCCTCTGCGGCAACAACTACCAGCCCGACACCGCGGAATCCGCCTGCGGCAGCGGCTGGCACGTGTGCCTCGAGTCGGAGTGGAACGCGCGGTTCCCGAGCGGCGCGCCCCCGTACGGCACGGTCAGCACCTTCGGCGCCGACCAGACCTCACGCTGCCTGGGCGGCGTGTGGGTCGCTGATGCACCAAACAGCGGATCCATCTGGGGCGGCGCGGTCTGCGACGACGCCTACAACCCGTGGAACTCCCACAAGTGCCTCTACGCCGACGATGGCGTCACCCTCCAGACCGGGAGCGGGAGCTGCTGCTCCTGGGACAGCGCCGGAGGGTGGTCGGTCTACGACTCGGGCGACTGCGCCGTGTACTGCTGCACGGACTGACGCATGGACGCGTAGTCCTCACTCCGCTGCGGACAGGGTGTCCCACAGGAAGTTGTAGGCCAGCGTCGACATGAAGGCGCGCTGGGCGTTGTCGGCCGCACCGCCATGCCCGCCCTCGATGTTCTCGTAGTACCGGACGTCCTTGCCAAGCTCGAGGAGCTTGGCCGCCATCTTCCGCGCATGACCCGGGTGCACGCGGTCGTCGCGCGTGGACGTGGTGATCAGCATCGGCGGGTGCGTGTCGGAGGCGTCGAGGTTGTGGTACGGCGAGAAGGTCTGGATGTAGGACCACTGCTCGGGATCGTCCGGGTCACCGTACTCGCCCATCCACGACGCCCCTGCGAGGAGCAGGTGGTAGCGCTGCATGTCGAGCAGCGGCACCTGGCAGACGATGGCGCCGAAGAGCTCTGGGTAGAGCGTGTACATGTTGCCCATGAGCAGGCCACCGTTGCTGCCCCCCCGTGCGCCGAGCTTGGCGGGCGTGGTCACACCCCGCTCCACGAGGTCGCGCGCAACCGCCGCGAAGTCCTCGTAGGCCCGATGGCGCTTGTCCTTGAGGGCCGCCTGGTGCCAGCGTGGACCGTACTCGCCGCCGCCGCGGATGTTGGCCACCACGTAGACGCCGCCTCGCTCCAGCCAGGCCGTGCCGACCTCACCCGAGTAGTACGGAAGCAGCGAGACCTCGAAGCCACCGTAGCCATAGAGGAGCGTCGGCGAGGCCTCGGTGACCTCACCCCGAGAGACCTGGAAGTAGGGCACCTTGGTGCCGTCCTCGGAGGTCGCGAAGTGCTGGGTGATGGTCAGCCCTGACGCGTCGTACTGCTCGGGGAGGGTCTTGAGGACCTCCGGGGCGCCGGTCGCGGAGCCGAGCATCAGCTGGTCGGGCGTGACGTAGTCGGAGACGTTGATCCACAGGTCGTTGGACTCGTCAGAGTCGACGGCCCACACGCTGATGTTCCCATTCTCGGGGAGTCCCGGCATCGGCGCGCGCGTCCAGCCTGCCTTGCCCGGCGTGAGCACCTCGACCCGATTCTTCACGTCGTCGAGGATCGTCAGCACGATGTGGTCGCGGGTCATGGTCGTGCCCGCCAGCGAGGTGTGCTCGTCGGGTGTGAACAGCACCTCCACGTCGCGCTTGCCCTTCATCCAGCGCTTGAAGTCGGTGACCAGCAGCGAGCCCTTCGGGTAGGTGACGCCGTCGATCTCCCAGTCGTCGCGCAGGCTGAAGGTCATCCACTGCCGGTGCACGCCGGGGCGCGCGCTGTCGGGCTTGTCGATGCGCGTCCACTCGCCCTTCCACATCACGTGGACCTCGTTCGAGTAGAAGGTCATGCCGCGGTAGACGAAGTCGCGCTCGTAGCCCGGGCTGTGGTCGTGCCAGGCGACGACCGAGATGTGGCTCGGATCGGTCTCGAAGACCGTCTCCGCTCCGGACAGCTCGGTGCCTCGTGTCCACCGCTTGACCATCCGCGGGTAGCCCGAGTCGGTGAGGGAGCCCTCGCCGAAGTCGCTGGCCACGAAGAGTGTGTCCGCGTCGATCCAGGACACGTCGCCCTTGGCCTCGGGGATGAAGAAGCCGTCCTCCACGAAGGTCTTGTCGACCGTGTCGAACTCGCGCACGACCACGGCGTCCGCACCACCCCGGGAGAGGTTGAGGAGGCAGCGACGGTACTCCGGGGGCAGACAGGTCGAGCCCTTCCAGACCCAGCCCTCGCCCTCGGCCTCCGCGAGCGCGTCGATGTCGAGCACGATCTCCCACTCGGGGGAGTCGGTTCGGAAGGACTCCATGGAGGTGCGTCGCCACAGGCCCTTGGGGTGGTCGGCGTCGCGCCAGATGTTGTACAGCTGATCCGCTCGCCGACTGACGAAGGGGATTCGGTCGTCGGAGTCCAGGATGGCGCGGATGCGCCCCTGCATGGACTCGAAGCCCTCCGAGGCAGCCATCGCCTCGACCGTGACGGCGTTCTGCTTCTCGACCCAGGCGAGAGCCTCCTCCCCCGTGACCTCCTCGAGCCACTGGTGTGGATCCTGCGGCTGCTGTGCGCTTGCGGTCACGAGAAGTCCTAGGAAGAAGGTATACATGGAAGCTCCGCGCCTCTGCGTGCAGTGCTCAGTGGTGGTGGGCGTGGCCGTCGAGGCCATGCGCATGGCCGTGGGCGATCTCGTCGGACGTGGCGTCGCGAACTCCGACCACTTCAACGTGGAAGTTTAGGTTCTTGCCTGCAAGCGGATGATCGGTCGTCACGAGGACCCGGCTGCCGCAGATGTCGGAGATGTAGATCACGAAGGGCTTGCCCTCGCTGTCCTGAGCACGAAGGCCCATGCCCACGAAGAGGTTCACATCCTTGGGAAACTCCCGACGCGGGACCACCTGTGGCTCCCGGCCCGAAGACTCGCCGTAGCCCTCCTCGGGGGGCACCACGACATCGAGGACCCCGCCCACGGCCTGGCCCTCGAGGGCCTTCTCGAGACCGGGGACGATGTTCTGAGCACCGTGGAGGTAGACCATCGGAGACTTACCACTCGAGCTGTCGATCACCTTGCCGGTGTCGTCCTCGAGGGTGTACTCGAAGGTGCCGACCTTGCCGGTGGTCAGGGTCTCAGACACAGGGCCTCCCTTGGGGCTTGACAGGCGGTCGGGTAACACGCGCAGTCCTAAGGGAGGGCTGGGAACGCGGACCGGATACAGCCACCGCGGGAGGCCTCCTCGATGTTCCGCATGCTCGTCCTCGACCTCGACGGCACCACACTCCGGCACGACGGTCAGCTCGCTCAGGTCGACATCGATGCTGCACACGCCCTGCAGGCCGCGGGTGTGCGCGTGAGCATCGCCACCGGTCGACTGTTCACCGGCACGCGCCACATCGCCGACGCGCTCGGCATCGACGGCCCCGTCGCGGTGATGAACGGTTCGGAGCTGATCGACGCAGGCACGGGTGTGGCGCGACACGGGCACTACCTCGAGCCCGAGACCCTCGGGTCGGTCCACCAGGTGCTCTCCGACCATGGCGTCTCCACGTTTCTCTACCACTCTCGACGAATCCACTACGCCCGACGCGACGAGCGCCTCGCTCCCTATCTGAGAACCTGGAGCCTCGAGCTGCATGCTCACGACGACGTGCACGCTGCCCCCGACTGGCAGGCAACCGATGTCGTCGCCGTGTGCGCGGCCGGTGAGGCCGACGACGTTCACGCCGCCCGTGATGCCCTCGCTCTGCCGCCCGACATCGGCACCGAGCTGTTCGACACGTGGGACGGCGAGCGCTTCATGAAGATCCGCTCGGCCACCGAGGACAAGGGCACCGCCCTGGCCCGACTCGCGGCCGACGCCGGCTTCACCACCGATCAGTGCGTCGTCGTCGGCGACTGGATCAACGACCTGCCTCTCTTCGCGGCCGCCGGTCGCAGCTATGCCATGCGCGACTGCCCGGTCATGGACGACGCCGACGAGGTCCTCGAGGCCCTGCGCGGCCAGGGGGGCGCGATCGCCGAGGTCGCTCGACGCGTGTGGGACCTCTAGGGGGCGATGGCGGGCGGGTGCCAGCCACCGAACGCACGCTCCAGCTCACGCGCGACCGCGACCGTGACGTGGTCGTTGCCCCGACGCGAGCCCACCTGCACACCGAGCGGCAGCCCTCGCCGGTCGAGTCCTAGCGGAACCTGGGTCACCGGCAGCTGGAGGATGTTCAGCAGCGCCGTGTACTGGTAGTCGAAGCGCACGAACACGACCTGGCGCACCAGCGGCCACGCATGACGCGGCGCAGACCGGTAGTACGGCGGGTAGAGCAGAATCCCATCGTCGCCCATGCGGTCCTCGAGCTCCGCCCTGAGCGCCAGTCCCTTGTCGACGAACGGACCGCTGTTGTCGGGCACGAGTGCGAGCAGATCTTCCGCGATGGCGAGGATCGACGCCATCGGGGTGTGATCACCGCGACGCGCGGCCCACCGGGCCAGCTCACGAGCCGCGTTGACCCGCTCCCCATCGCCCATCAGCTCGGCAAACGGCACGCCATTGGCCGCACCCAGTGAGGCTGCCCAGATCGGGAACCCCTGCTTCATGGCCGGGATCTCTACCGTCTGCACGTCTGCGCCCAGCCGTCGGAGGTGATCCGCGGCCCGCACCTGTGCCTCCCGCAGCTCCCTCCATGGACGGGTGATGCCGTTGGTCGGAATGTCGAGCACCTTGAGCCCCGAGAGATCCACGGCGTCGGGGTCGCCGAGCTCCCAGTCCAGGCAGCCCTCGTCCTCCCCGTCCGGTCCAGCCAGCACCTTCACGATCGGCCAGAGGTCCTCGGCGCGCCGGCAGAGCGGGCCCGTCGTCAGGTAGCGGAGCGCCTCCCCGTGGGCGAACGGGTGCTGGCCCGTGCCCGGCACCAGTCCACCGGTGGGCTTGTGGCCGAACACGCCGTTGAAGAAGGCCGGCATTCGAATCGAGCCACCGACGTCCGCCCCGAGACCGAAGGGGCTGGCTCCTGCGCCCACGATGGCGCCCTCGCCCCCGGAGCTCCCGCCGACGGTGCGCTTCGGATCGTAGGGGTTGTTGCTCCGGCCATAGACGAGGTTGTCCGACTCCATCCACATGCAGAGTTCCGAGACGTTGGTCACGCCGAGGGGAATCGCCCCTGCTGCCTTGAGTCGCGCCACAGCCGTGGCGTCGCCATCCGACACCACGTCGCGACGACGCACGAGACCCGACGTGTTGGGCATGCCCTCCAGCCGAAAGGACTCCTTGATGGTGCAGGGCACACCGTGCAGCGGAGGAAGCTCGGCCCCGGTGCGCACCGCCTCATCCGCCGCATCGGCCTCGACGCGAGCAGCCGCGAAGCGCTCGGCAACCACCGCGTTGATGGTGGGATTCACCCTCTCGATTGCCGAGATGTGTGCATCCACGACCTGGCGGGAGGTCGCGGTGCCATCCCGAATGGCAGCAGCGAGCTGGACGGCAGAGGTGCGAAGAAGATCAGGCATGCACAGCCGGTAGCCGCTCGGCGAAGCGTCGGCACAGGCTACCTTCGAGCACTCACTCCGAGAGCTCGCGACGTGCACCCCCTCGACCGCCTTCTCTGGACCCTGGCGTGGGTCTTTCCTGTTGCTCCAAGCGTTCCCTGGCTCGACGACGTGCCCCGAGGCTCGGGGTTCATCGGACGAGACTGGCCGCGCCGCCACGCCAGCGAGCGTGGGCTGGAGCTGACGCCCGTGCCCGAGGGCGGACTCGTCGACGATCTCGGGAAGCTGAGTCACCTGGAGAATCTGTCACCGCGCGTGCGCGAGTTCTACGAGCACACGGGGCGCTTCGACCTGTCGATCGACGTGCACTGGCGATGGCCCCTGAGCATCTCCGCGTCTGTCTGGGCGTGGCTCTACGGGCGTCGCTGGGGACAGCTCGAGCTCCCCGCGGTCTCCGACGTCGAGCTCACCAACGAGATCTTCGCGCTCGGCGAAGACGGCACGCTGTGGCTGCGGCGCTACGCCGGCACCCCGCGCGCCCTCTACATCAGTCGCTACGACATCGTGCGGATCGACGTCGAGCCCCACCCCGTGATCCGAATCACCTTCCCCGTACCGGGTGGAGCCTGGGTGGTGGTGTTTCGCGCGGAGCCCCTCGACGGGGGCGGACTGCTCCTCACCGAGTCGGCAGGCCGACCGGGTGGCGCCGGTCTGTACTTGGTCCCGAGCGAGGGTGCGCCTCGCTACGTGCGTGCTCTGCGCGAGGCCATCGCCGTGAGGGAGACCCCTACGGGAGTCGATGCATCGCACACCTTCGACCTCTTCGGAATCCGAATCCTCGAGCTTCGCTACGGCATTCCGCTGACGGCCTGATCGCCGACACGCTGGCCCCGCCGCCGCGGTCCTGTCTCGCTCCGCATGCACGCTTCGGACCGGCCGCCGCTGTCACCGCTCATGGGCCGCGGCAGGCAGGCCTGCGCAGACGCCAGTGACCCCGGCTTCGTCACGAGGGTAGTCTGCGGCGGGGGGCCACGTGAGTCGCTGGGTTGTTCCGATCCTGATCGCCACCTGCCTGGCCTGTGGCGGACTTCCCTTCGGCGCGGATCCGGACGTGGCCTTCACCTCTCCCGAGCAAGTTCCCGTGAAGAAGGGTGCCCGTGTCCGCGCACTCGCCAAGCGGCTCGGTGTGTCCGCCGAAGACCTCCGGACCTGGAACGCCCTGGAAGAAGGCCGCATCCCCGAGGACATGGTCCTGTTGGTGTGGCGACCCGAGGGTGCACCGCCGTTCGAGACCATCGACACCGGCACAGAGCCCGTTGCCGCAGCGACCCTCGAGGCGGCTCCCCGGCCACGCAGGCACGCCGAGCGATCCGCAGGCGCCCCCGATGCCGAGGAGACCGAGGCCCACTTGGCCTTGCTGCGAGCCCTCAGCGACGAGGCGCTCTCAGGAGACACGCACGTCGCCGACGGCTTGGTGGGTGGACGCAGCGTGACCACAGAAGGCCGCCTTCCCGGAACGAGCCTCTCCAAGCGCACTGGCGCCCTGACCCAGAGCCTGGGCCGCATCGAGTCGGGTCCGCCGATCGGCCCCATCCACCGCGAGCGCGACCCCGACCAGCCCCCCGGTGTGCACATTCCCGACGGCCCCGTGTCGACGCCGAGGGTGCGTGCCCCTGGCGCCAAGCGCTGCCTCACGGCGCGGACGGACGTAGCACTCGGCGAGGACGCAGTGACCGAGGCCAAGGGTCTGAGCATCGACCAGGTACAGCTCGGCATGCGCGCCGCGGCCCGCAGGAGCCTCCCCTGCTTCCCGACCGGCACCCGAGGAGAGTTCGTCGTCACCGCTGAGGTGACCGCCGGCTGCGACGGCCGCATCGCGTCGCTGAGCCTGTCGCCGGGTCCGGTGCCACGCTCGGTGACCACCTGCCTCGACCAGGTGCTGCGATCCGCGTCGTTTCCAGCCCATGCTCGACCCGACGGCGTGACCTTCACCTACCCGCTGCGGTACCGCTTCTGAGGACGGCATGCTGACCTCGGAGCTCGTGTGGGCGCTGAGCGCGCTCGAGATCGCCGCCGCGGCGGTCACCCTGCTGCTGCTCCTTCGCGTGGTCGCACCCTACGGACGGCACACGCGTCCCGGCTGGGGTCCGAGCCTTCCCGCGCGGTGGGGATGGGTGGTGATGGAGCTGCCCACCGTGGTCGTCTTCGCCGCGGTGTTCGCGCTCGGCCCCGGCGCGGGGGTGGCGCCTCTGCTCCTGGCGCTGTGGATGCTTCACTATGGCAACCGCACCTTCATCTACCCACTCCGGATGCGCGCGACCGGCAAGCGCATGCCGGTGGCCATTGCTCTGCTCGGTGCCGCCTTCAACACCCTCAACGCGACCGCGAACGCGGGATGGGTCAGTCACGTCGGTCACTACCCGGCCGAGTGGCTCACCGATCCGCGCTTCCTGATCGGAACCACGACCTTCCTGGCTGGCGTTGCGATCAACGTTCACTCCGACGAGGTCCTGCGCCGACTCCGGGCCCCAGGCGAGCAAGGCTACAAGGTCCCGATGGGCGGACTTCATCGCTGGGTGGCGAGCCCGAACTACCTCGGCGAGATCATCGCCTGGTGCGGATGGGCCCTCTTGACCTGGTCGCCCGCCGGCGTGGCCTTCGCGCTGTACACGGCCGCCAACCTCGTGCCGCGCGCAGATGCCAACTGGCGCTGGGCAAAGGAGAACCTCCCGGAATACCCTCGAGGGAGAAGGAGACTTCTTCCTGGACTGTGGTAGCGACTGACTGGAGACATGATGCGGCGACTGATCTGGCCCGGGCTGATGGGCGCCATGACGGCCTACGTCTGGCACCACAACACAACGGAGGCAGGCTCCAAGCTTCTGTTTCCCTTCATCGACAGCCTCCGGCCTTCGCTCGCCGATGACCCCGTCGCCCTGGGCGAGGCCAGCGTCTGGGCGTTTGGCATCCTGACGGCTGGGTTCTTCGTCGAGGCCATCGTGCGGATTATCCAAGACCAACGCACCTCTTCCGAGTCGAAGTGACCGCACTGCGGCACACCTGGACGCCGAGAGCACACCATGAGTGACCCTCGCATCGACCACCCCCTGCTCGCCGTCGACGTCGTGCTCGTCACGGCACAGCACGGTCGCCTGAGGGTCCTCCTCGTCAAGCGATTCCAGGCTCCCGAAGAGGGCCTGTGGGCGCTTCCGGGAGGGTTGGTTCGACGCGAAGAGGCCCTGGATGAGGCAGCGCGGCGCATCCTTCGAGAGAAGGCCTCTCTGTCCGACGTCTTCCTGGAGCAGCTCTACACCTTCGGCAGGCCCGACCGCGACCCGCGCGCGCGCGTGGTCTCCGTGGCCTACATGGCCCTCGTTCCGCCCGAGCGCCTCCTGCCTGATGCCGAGCGCCTCGTCGCAGACATCGAGGTGCCCTGGTCTGGAGAGTCTGGGGGGTCAGTCGTCCTGTCTTCGGCGAGCGGCCCTCTACAGACCGCCTTCGACCACGACGACATCGTCGCCATGGCGGTGCTGCGCATTCGGGGCAAGCTGGCCTACACAAACATCGGCTTCGCGCTGCTGGGGCCGAGCTTCACCCTGCGAGAGCTTCGGCTGCTCCACGAGACCATCCTCGGCGAATCCATCAACAAGGACAGCTTTCGCCGCAGGGTCCTCGCCACCAAGCTCATCGAGTCCACGGGCACGCGCCAGACGGCCGTCGGCCACCGGCCTGCGCTGCTGTACCGCTTCTGTGGAGCACCTGCCGACGACGACTGAGCCACGCTCTGGAGTGCCGTGCGCTACGTGGCACACGTGCTGGAGAGTTCGATGTTCCGTCATTCCTGGGCCCTCGCTCTCGCGCTGGGCTGTGGTGCAGACAAGCCGGCCGCGCCATCTGCCGACACGGCGACCTCGAGCGTAGAGCCGACCTGCGTGGACACCGACGATGCCCTGCGGCTCGCCTGGCCGCTCCCGGGCACGGACACCATCGACTGGGTCACGGTGCAGCACGTCGATCTCGACCCCGGACCTGGGCTGGCTGACCACACGGGCGCCACCGGTGAGGCCGCCAAGACCTATGACGGCCACAACGGGGTCGACATCGGAATCAGTAGCTTTCGACGTATGGACCAAGGAGTCGACGTCCTTGCCGCCGCCGGCGGAGAGGTCATTGAGATCGTCGACGGCCAGCCGGATCGCAACACCACTTGCGTTGAAGGTGCCGACAATCGAGTCGTCGTGCGCCACCCGAGCGGCCACGTGCTGCTCTACCTCCACCTGCGCACCGGCTCGGTGAGCGTCGATGTTGGTGATGTCGTGCAGGCCGGCGACGTGCTCGGCCAGGTGGGCAGCTCGGGCTGCTCGGACCATCCACACCTCCACCTTGGGGTCGAGACGGCCGACAGAGTCGTCCTCGACCCCTTCCGGGACGCCCTGTGGTGCGACCCACCGCCCTACGACAGCCCCATGAATCTGATGGAGTCGTGGCTGCTGGCCGGTCCAAGCGAGCAGTACGCCAATCCGATTCAAGACCCGCCCTCGGAGCAGGTGGCCTTCGACCCCGGTGACGAGCTGCTCGCCTACGCGGTGGTCGGGGGGGGAACGACCGGCCAGTCCGTCGCCGCCACCCTCGAGGGCCCTGACGAGACCCGCATCGGCCCGTTTCCCATTGAGGTCGGCGAGCCCGCGTGGCGGCTCTCCACCTGGTGGTGGTCGTTCTCGCTGCCGAGCCAGCCGGGCCCATGGTCACTCGAGCTCACCATCGACGGAGAGGTGGTCGAGAGCCGGGCGTTCGAAGTCCGATAGCGGAACGCTCGCGCGATACACGCGGCTCATGAGCCTCGACGACCTGCTCGACCGACTGTTCCAGAGAGAACGCGCCGCACTCGACTTTGGTGAGAATCGCCTCCTCCGCTGGGCGACAGCTCGGCTCGAGCGCGTGCGCGTGGAGCAGATCGAGCCCGCTCTGCAGAGCCTCACAGCTCGTCAGCACGAAGCGGTCCTCGGAGACCTGTCCGCCTTCTTCGACAGGTACTGGCAGACAGGCACCTTCGTGCCCCACTCGCGCCGCCCCCCACCCATCCAGGACGGTGTTCACCTCTCGTGGCGAAGCGCCGGACAGCTCTATGTGAAGACGACCGCCCGGCACATCGACTACAGCGCACGCCTCCCGCCCACCCCTCACCTCGCTGCCCCGCAGCTCAAGCTCCGACTCTCCCGCGCCGCGACCGGCAGAGACGTCGCAAAGTCTACGGGCCTCCGCTACGCGCTCCGCGCCGACGAGCCGCTCACGATCGACGGCGAGACGCTGACCGTCTGGTTCGTGTACGGGCAGGTCCGTCCCTCCGGCCGACAGCCCACCCAGCGCCGCGTCGATCACGACACCGTCACGTCCGTGCTCGAGCATGTCCCACCGCGGTGGCGAGAGGCCCTCGGTCACCGACGAGGCCGACGCACACTGCTCGAGATCCACCTGTCGCGCTACACGGCACCTGACGACAACGACCTCTTCATCCACGAGGACTTAGGTTCTTTTCTAAGAGACGATCTCCGGTTCTTCCTCGCCGAGCTGGTGGTCGAATCGGCAGACGCCACGACGCTCGGCCCCCAGCTCGCCGCGTGCAGAGAGGTGGCGAGCGCCTTGATCGAGTTGCTCGCAAGCCTGGAGGATCTGCGACTCACGCTCTACCGCACCCGACGGCTCGTCCTCAGCAGCCGGTGGCTGGTCCCCACAGCGACGGGCATGCTCGACACCAAAGGCTTCACACCTCGCCAGGCCTGGGACACACTCGCGGAGCATGCTCCCGAGCTCCCCGGCGAGCGTGCCGGGACGCTGATCCATGGCAACAACCGCGACGCTCTCGCGCTGCTTGGCCCCTCCCTGAAGGGCCGAGTCTCAGCCGCCTACCTCGACCCCCCCTACAACACGGGCACGGCCGGCTTTCTCTACAACGACGGCTTCGCGCGCCACACCTGGCTCAGCCTCGTCCAGCAGGTGGTGGAGCCCCTGGCGAACCTCGCCGACTCCAGAGCCTTCCTGTGGATGTCCATCGACGAGAACGAGGTGTCGAGCTTGATGCAGCTCGGCGAGCAGATCCTCGGTCCAGCAGCGAAGGCAGGACTCTTCAGCGTTCGCGTCCGCCACGAGGACCGCACCCTTGCCGAGGACAAGGAGGTGCACGAGGTGATCGAGTACGCGGCCCTGTTCCGGATGGGCCGCGACGCCTGGGCTACGGGCCGGCAAGTCCCCAACGACGACGACGATGCCTATTCCTGGAGAGTCGTCACGACGGGGGAGCCTGACCGCGAGGAGTCGATCGAGGGCCGTCGCATGGTGGTCTACGGACCGGGACGCTTCGTGCTCGAGCGAGAAGAGGGCGGTCGGGGCCTCAAGCGGATCAACATTCGCGGCACTCTACGCCGCGCCAACAGCAGCGGTCGCTTCTACGTCGCTCACGTCGAGCCTCACCTCACGCGCTACCAAGGCTGCTTGCTGCAGGTAGAGGGAATGGGTGCAGACGGCCTGGGCCATCGCTGGTTCTGGGTTCCACCCGCCTCCCATCGTCGAAAGAACCCAGACTACTTCCAGGGCATACCCCTTCGCCGGAAGCGGGTCCGCCGCGTGCCCTACCCGACCTTCATCGATCTCGAGAGCGCCTTCAATCGGGTTGCCCACGAGGGGGGCGTCACCTTCCGGGACGGCAAGAAGCCCATCGACTTCCTGCATCACCTCATGACCATCGCCGGTGTGAGAGACCGCAAGGACGGACTGATCGTCGACCTCTTCGCGGGCTCGGGGTCCACGGCCGAGGCTGTGATTCGCCTGAATCAGGAAGACGGTGGACGACGACGCTACCTGCTCACCGAGGTCGGCGACCATGCGCTCGACATCACCACCCCGCGCCTCGCGCACGCAGCGCGCAGCGCACTCGACGAGACGACCTCGCCGCCTCCGCTCGTCCAGCAGATCGTTCGCCTCACGTCCTACGACGACACGCTCGAGAGCGTCCTCGGACCCGACGAAGAGCCCGAAGGCGATCGGCGCCTCCGCATCCAAATCGGTGCGGACGGCGACGTGTCGATCCCGGCGCTGCGCACCATCGAAGACCCCTGGCGTCACACCGTCTCGGTGGTCGAGGGCGGCGTCCGCACCGAGCACCCCGTCGATCTCGTCGAGACCTTCGTGCACCTGCTCGGGCTCGAGGTCCACTGCTACGACACCCTGGGGCGCGACCGTCTCGTCTGCGTCACCGGCGTCGATCCGGAGGACGTGATGACCACGGTCGTGTGGCGCGACTGCCGCAGCTGGCCCGACGAGGAGCTCGCCGAGGTGATCGATCCCCACCTCCTCCGACACCAGCCACGACGGCTGCTCGTCAACGGGGGCACACCCACCCTCCGCTGGGCGGCCGAGCCCCTAGAGCCCGTGCTCCTGCAGCGCATGCTGCGACCGAGTCCGGACGAGCCCTGATCACGAACCGACCGCATCCAGCCACCCCGATGCGGCCCCGGTCAGTCGCTCAGCCCGCATTGGTCGACTGAAGAACCGAGAGCACTTCGTTCCGCCGTGAGGACCCCTCGGCCAAGAGGTCCGACGATCGCGCTACTACATCGCAAGCGCCTCCTGGTCGGACCTAGGAAGATAAGCAGCACTAGCGCGCTGTACGCCCGAGCCAATTAGCCGCAAGCATCTGTGCAGGAGAAGTGGAGCGGTGTCGACTCTGCGGGCGCCTGACCGGCTCTCCCACCTTCTTCCCGAGAGTCTTCTTTTCTCCCTAGCTTGAGGCAGAGGTGGCATCTCCCGGCCGAGAGGGGCCAAGGTCAGCTGTGAGATGACGCCAGCGCCCGCGCAGTGGCGCCGAGACACTCGATTCTGGCGCAGGCGAGGGTAACGCTGTCCCTCTCAATGAGGCGCTTTGGAGTGCATAAGCCGCCGAGCAGTCGATCTTGCGGAGGACGACATAACCATGATGCACAGGCGTATCGGCTTATACTCTGCGCCCACAAGGACTCAAGCAGCTGCGGGCACCTGGCTACATGTTGAACTTCAGGTCCATGAGTGCCTTTCTATACGCGGTCTTCCTGCCGCTCTTGGTCGGCGTCGTTGTCGCGACAAGCGGATTTGCCCACCAGGCGTGGCAGAAGTCTGTGAGTGAGGTCGCGATACAGCTTGGCCAGGCCTACGGCGAGCGGATTGAGTTCAGCATCCTCAATCTGTTGGCCGAGCCTGCGCGTGTCGTGCGCGACAGCGTGGCAGAGATCGAGATCGGCATCTCCGATCCGCAAGACCTCACCTTCATGAGGCGTCGTGTTGCGCAACAGGTCCTTGAGTTCGACAGTGTTGCATATGTCTACTACGGCAGAGAGGACGGTGACGTTGTCGGCTTTCAGCGTGAGGATGACGGCACATACACCTTCAGCTTGAGGGATACCGAGGGCAACTACGCTACCTATGCTGCAACATCCGACCTTGAGCTAGGAGCCTTGCTGGACCCTGGAAAACCCTATGATGTGACGGCCCGACCCTGGTACCGCGCCGCGGCAGACTCACGCCAAGTGACATGGACGGACATCTACGTCTGGTTCGGACGAAACGAGCTCTGCATTGATGTGACCTCGCCTGTGTACGACGACAGCGGTCAATTTATCGGTGTAATGGATGCTGGATACACGCTTGGCGAACTGAGCTCGTTCCTGAGTGGGCTGCAGCTCGCTGCCAACGGTGAGGCCTTCATCTTCGATCCAGACGGCCTGCTCGTCGCATCCTCCGTCGACGCCCCGCTGGTCGTACTCGATGGCGACTCCGTTCGCAGAGCAAAGATGACCGAGCTTTCGGATCCACTTTTGTCGTTCGTCGGGAACGCCCTCGCGGGTGGAACACGGGATTCGGTGCTGCAGCTCTCGCACCCAGAACTTGGTCCCGTCTTGGTGTCGCAGCGCAGCTTGGCGATTGATGACTCTCGCCAGTGGACGCTCGCCGTAGCCATCCCGGAATCCGATCTCACCACCCAGTATCAGGATCTCAGCCGTCGGACGCTGTTGGTGACGATCTGCGCAATCCTCGCGACGATTTTTACGATCCTCATCGTGGTCCGACGCTACACAGAGCCGTTGACCGAGATGAACAAGATCATCGAGCGTCGTCGGGCCGGCGACTACGAGGGGCAAATACCTGAATCGTACATGCAGCGTCGTGACGAGATCGGAGCGGTTGCTCGATCGCTGTGGCAGGACCTGGAGCATCGTCGCTCAGAATTCCAAATGCTCAAGCTGACGCGCGTCATTGCACAAGAGCTCGACCTCAATGTTCTCCTGCCCTTGATCGCGGGATCCGCCAGGCAGTTGCTCAACTGTGAGCGAAGCTCCATCTTTCTCTTCGACGCGAAGAGGAACGTATTGTGGACACCCGTGGCGGAGGGTACCACGAACATTGAGATTGCACCCGATGAGGGTGTTGCTGGGAATTCCTTTACGACCCGTGAGCGCATCAATATCCCTGACACCACCACCCACCCTTTGTTCAGTGGCCGCACCGACGCCCTAACGGGCTTCAGGACTCTGGACCTCGTCTGCGAGCCGCTCATCACCCGTAACGGAGATTGTATTGGTGTGATGCAGGTTCTTAACCGGAAGTCCTCCTTTGGAGAGCGCGAAGAGAAACTCTTCGAGACGCTCGCGAGCCAGGCTGTCGTCGCTATCGAAAAGGCACAGCTCTTCAGCGACGTGCTGCGCATGAAGAACGCAAACCAGCTGATCTTGAACAACCTCGGCGAAGGCGTCGTCTCCGTCGACCGAAAGTTCGACATTTCACAGCTAAACCCTGCAGCAAACTCGATTCTTGGAAATCTTGACCTAGACATAATCGGTCGACCCATCACCAACGTCGTTGACGAGAATTCGTGGGTCATAGACTCACTCCATCGGGTTGCGCACTCGGGTCAGAGCGACACCAACATCGACCGCGACCTCAGGCTCAGGGACGGACGAGACGTCAGCGTCAACTCCAGGACGGTTGAGCTGAAGGGCGAAGATGGAGAAGGGACAGGCTACATGCTGATCCTCTCCGACATCTCAACCGAAAAGCGCGTGCGCGGCACCATGGCTCGCTACTTGCCCAAGAAGGTGGTCGAGCAGCTCCTCGAAGCCGACGAAGGGAGCCTCGGGGGCACATCGCAAGAGGTGACCACTCTCTTTTCCGACATCCGCGACTTCACGACAATCGCCGAGTCCATAGGACCCAAATCCACCGTTGCACTCCTCAATGAGTACTTCACAGAGATGATGGATGTACTCGAGCACCATGATGGCATCCTCGACAAGTACATCGGTGACGCCGTCATGGCGATCTTCGGCGCACCCTTCCCCAGAGTCGAGGACGCTGACAACGCGCTGGCGACCGCTCACGCGATGCTCGCGGCGCTCGACAATCTCAATGCTCGCCGCCTCAGCCGTGGCGAGCAGGTGCTCTCGATTGGCATCGGTCTGAACACAGGCGAAGTTGTTGTTGGCAATATCGGTTCCCCGAAGCGCATGGACTACACCGTCATAGGTGATCCCGTCAATCTGGCCGCACGACTGGAGGGGGTGACGAAGCGCTACGGGGTCGACATCGTACTAAGTCAGTTCACCCTTGACCGACTCACAGAACCTGACTTGGGGTCATTCCGCGAGCTGGATCGCCTGCGCGTCAAGGGCAAGAACGAGGCAGTTCCGATCTACGAGAGCCTTTCCCATCGAGCAGGCAACTCACAGCGCTATCGCCAAAGTGTTGATTGTTTCGCCGCAGGTCTGAAGGCCTACCGGACCATGAGATGGGATGAAGCTGAACAGATGATGAAACAGTCGCTGGAGCTTCGCCCAGACGACAAGGCTGCCCTGCTCTACTTGGACCGGATCGCCACCTACCGGACACACCCTCCACCCGACGATTGGGACGGCATCTTCACGCTCACGACGAAGTGAAAGGGGCGTCGGCCTGTCCCGACCTCATTCGTGGACCTCGCGATGGCAGGCGGCGGGCTCCGAGAGTGGCCAACATGGCCTCGGTACACAGGCAAGTCGGCAGCTTCGACGTGCTCCTGAAGTTCCCGCGTGATCACGGGTCCACGCATCCGCCACACGCCGGTGAGCCGACGGTGTCGCCAATAAATGCTCTGCGTGGCGACCCGCGGTGGATGACGAATCATGTCCGGGACACCTTGTATAGCGGCTGGTGTCCTGTAGGACGCAGCTCTCGTCGACATTACGGTGCTCAAGAACATCCGCCTGGGCCGACATTCCGCCATGGACGTCGAGGTCGAGGATCCCACAAAGGCCGCAGAGATCCATCGGACGCTCCTACAGCTTGTTCACTCGAACAGGTTTTCGTCCAGGCCTACCGGACTGTCATCGCCCGTAACGACAGTGCATCGATCCGCTCGGGCTCTGATCCGCGCCACCAGTCTGCTGGTGCTGGACGAGGCCACTAGCGCTCTGACTCCGCACACCAAGTCCGCGCCTTCGCGGCGCTGTGTTGGGTGGGACGGGGCTGCGGGCCGCCGGGACTTGGTGTGGCGGGCGGACGGAGACGAGACTGGACAACACCGACCGCGCGTAGGGGGCTCCGCCTCCGCCGGACCCGCGTGTCTCGAGGTCACTTGGCGGGCGCGAGCGCCCTCCTCAGCCGTCCCGCAGCCGTCCCCGGCCCCTCTCGGCATGCCGGACGACCTTGAAGCTGGCGTCGCGGGAAACTCCGTGAGCGGCCCGGAGACTCGTCATGCACCGGCGAGTCGGCTTATGCTGCCTGTTCTTGTCCCAGCCGCGCATCGCCGAGCGCTGCTGCCCCTCAAGCCTCGGGCAGGGCGTCCAGGTGTGACCAAGGGTCCGCGAAGATCTGCTGCACCACGCGCGCCATCGTCGCGGCGTGCGCACCATCCAGGATGCGGTGGTCGAGGGTGGCGTGTAGACCGAGGGTGTGCCCCACCTCGATCGTGTCGTCGTCGGTGACGATCGGCTTCTTCTCGATGGCGCCGACGGCGATGACCATGGGAACACGACTGTAGGGCACGAGCGGCGCATAGGCGGTCTTGAGCCCGAGGCTGCCCACGTTCGTGATCATCGCCGAGCCGAACAGGTCACGCGGAATGCCCACACGACTTAGATCGAGGTTGAGGCCATAGGTGAGCCAGGAGACGAGATCGAGGAGCGAGCCGACGAGCCAGGTCGGCACCCGCTGAAATGTCCGACGCGTCTCCTCCTTCTCCTTGTCCTTCCCCGTCCTGATCTTCTCGGCGACCGCTTCGAACTCTTCGACGATCTCCCTCAGCGACTTCTTGTCGGGGCGCCGCAGGGTGAGGGCGGACAGGTCGATCTGACCCGTCTCGGGATCGGACATGGCGACCTGAAACGAAAGCGCGATCTCGTCACGCAGGTAGATCCGGTTGAAGCGCAAGATCGCATTGGCGTCGGGCATGGCCTGGAACACCTTCGCCATGACCTTGGCCATCACATGGGTCAGGGTGAGCCGGAGACCTGTGCGCTCGCGAAACACACGAATGTAGGACATCATCTCGTCCGCGGGCACCTCGAGCGATCCATAGATGCTCGGGTCCTTCGTCGTGACCCACGTACCAAGCGCGATCACACGAAACGAGGAGAGGTCGGACTTGGGTCGAAGTGCGAGGTTGGGCATGGCTGACCTTAGCCGAGCCGACCGCAACGACGAAGCACCAGACTGAAGTAGTACCGGTGAAGGGTGCGCATCGACCGCACACTGCGGCTGGAGCAGACCGCTCACACGCTCTCGCGAATCTGCGACGCGGAAGCCCTGAGGCCACGGACCCGCCCCCCTCGAGTGCCGTCGTCACGATAGACTGCCCCCATGCCTTACGAGCAAGCGATTCGATGGCTGAAGCAGGCCCGTGGAGAGGAGGCCTGGGGCTACCTGCCCGGCGGCACACCTCGCGGTGAGCCGACGGTCTGGGCATGTGCCGCAGGCCTGCGTCCACCGACGGAGTGGCTCGCACGAGCCGACCTCGAGTGGGCCATCCTGCCCGCGGCTGCTGCGCTGTCTGACAGTCCCGGAGTCGAGGCGCTGCGCGAGAGGTGGCTGGACACGCTCCTCGACGAAGCACAGCCCTCCCTGTCGGGTCAGACCCTCGACGTAGGTGACCACGTCGACGGCTTCATTCCTGGCTGGGCGTGGTTTCCAGAGACGTTCTCGTGGGTCGAGCCCACCTGCTTCGCCTTGATCTCGCTCGAGCGCTGCGGGCGCTCCGATCATCCGCGCTATGCCGAGGGGGTTCGGCTGCTCGAAGACCGGGTGTGTGTGGACGGCGGCTGGAACTACGGCAACGACGAGGTCCTCGGAGTCGATCTTCCCAGCTACGCCCACAGCTCCGGATGGGCGCTGCTCGCGCTGCCGCGTGGCCATCGGCTCGTCGAGGCTGGACTGGCACGCCTTCAGCAGATCCTCGAGCGCCCCTCGACCCGGAGCCTCGCCGTCGCAGCCCTCGCCGCAGGACGCCATGGCGGCAATCCCTGGCCTTTCGTCGACGCGCTGCTCGCGCGACAGGCTCCTGACGGGAGCTTCGGAATGGGTCGAGTGGACCGCACCGCCCTCGCGGCCGTCGCTCTGCGAATGGCCTCTCGAGGTACCTCTCCACTGACGGGCACCGTCGCGCTACCCGACCGACCGGAGCAGACCGATGGCTGACCAGACGCCTCCCGAGGGACCTGACCGCCGCGTCGTCTTGGGCGGCTTTCTCGCTGCCGCGACCCTCGCCGTGGGCGGGGGCATGGCCTGGAACATCGCCCGCCAGCCCAGCGCGCGCGTCACGGTCCTGCGCCATCGGGACTACGACGACGGACTCGCGGCACACCTCGTCGAGGGCATCGAGCGCTACCCCCACATCATCGCCAAGGCACGCGGTGGTCGGGTCGTGCTCAAGCCGAACTTCGTCGAGTTCCACGCCGGGCGTCCCATCAACACCGACGTGCGCTTCGTCGCCTCCGCGGTCGAGGCCTTTCGACGCATCGGCGCCGCCGAGGTGCTGGTGGGTGAGGGACCGGGGCACCTCCGAGACACCGAGTACCTCTTGGAGGCCACCGGGCTCGATGCACACCTGCGCGACGTAGGTGCCCGCTTCGTCGATCTGAACGTCGACGACGGACACGCGGTCGTGCTGCCCCACGATGAGACGGGCTTCGGCAAGATCCACTTCGCCAAGACTGCCGTGACGGCCGACCTGCTCGTCTCGCTCGCGAAGATGAAGACCCATCACTGGGCCGGCGCGACGCTCACCATGAAGAACATGTTCGGCATCGTGCCCTCAGCCATCTACGGCTGGCCGAAGAACCCGCTGCACTGGAAGGGGATCAACCAGTCGATCTTCGACATCTGGGACAGCGTCCGGCCCGGCTTCGGCATCATCGACGGCATCGTGGCCATGGAGGGTGATGGCCCGATCATGGGCACAGCCCGCCCGTTCGGGGCGGTGGTGATGGGCGACAACCTGCCAGCGGTCGACGCGCACACATGCCGTCTCATGGGCCTTCGCCCCGAGAAGATGCCCTACCTCGAGGCAGCAGCAAAGGCTGGCGGCACGATCCACCCATGGCGGATCGAGGCCCTCGGCGACGCCGTGGCGGCCGAATCCTTCCACATCCTCGACCACCTCTCACACCTGAGGGCGTGAGGCGAAGCCGAGGCGCAGCACCCCGCCTGCCGACGGGACGTGGTCCTGCTACTCGTCGTCGTCGTCGTCGTCGTCGTCGTCGTCGAGGGCCTGCAGGCCTCCCGAGCCACGCACGAAGACCTGCGACACGGACTCGACGCCCGCCGAGACCGCCTCCTGCGCGGAGACCTTCTTCTTGCCCCGACGCCGGAGCACGATGAAGCCCACGATGCCGCAGACGAAGATGAAGAGGCCGCCCCCACCACACACGAGGGTGAGGAGGGCGATGACGATGCCGATGATGAGTGTTGTATCCATGACGACGCCACCATAGCGCGCGCGCCAGCGGTGTGGGCCCATCCATGCAACAAGCCTAGATACCCATACTCAAAGGCCAACAATAGCACCCCGAACACGCGTGGCTGACCACACCGAAGCGGCGCGCGCGTCAGCGGAGGGCCAGCTCCGCGTCCGTGGCCTCCAAGATCGACTGGTTCCCCTTTGCGATCATCGCGATCTTCTGGTCCTCGTCGAGCAGACTGTCTGCGACCGAGACCACCTCCAGCCACACCGCGTACAGCCGACGCGTGTCCTGTCCATCTCCGATGAAGACATCGACCCCAAAGGACTGGTTCACGCAATTCTTCCCGTTGTCTGAGCAGCCAGCCTCGGTGAGCCAGGTGCGCCCGACCAGGGCCGGCGTGGGAGCCGGTATCCACCGGTAGTCCTTGCGAACCGTATACGGAATCGTGATGCCGATCGTGCGCTTCTCGATCACGTTGTCGGTGTGCACCGCTCCCTCACCGCCGAGGAAGGACCGCTCGTCGCCACCGATGATTCGGCGGTCGTAGACCAAGAAGCTGCTCGGGTCGGTCCACGTCTGATCCGGCTCTACCAGCAACTCTGCGTGGTCTCCCACGTAGAAGTCACTCACCGCAGCGGTCGCAAGGCCCGCGTGAAGCGAGAGGTCGGTGCCCGGCGCATCGTCGACGTCGTGAACGTCGTCGGCCGTCAGGTTCGAGAGGCGCAGCCCGTCCCAGGCTGCATCGCTGTCTCCCCTGCGCTCGAGCCAGTCCGTCAGAGCGAGCGTGTGCTCGACCATGGCGTCCTCGTCGGACCAGTCTCGAAACAGCGCATGGACCACGTCATCGAGCGCCCTTGGGGCCTGCTCGCGCTCGCGCGCACACCCCGACGCCAGCACCGAGATCACGAGTAGCGGCCGCATCATCACCTCTCTCCCGAGCCGGTGTAACACAAAAGCGAATCACGTTCGCTTTTTGGACCGGCCCGCCTCGCAGAGCGCCATCGGGCGCCGGGTCCGGACAGGCCCACTCAGCTCGCCGGGGCTGCCTGGCTAGCTCAGCAGTCTGGGCCCCGGCGGACCGAGTCGATGCAGCTCCAGCCGGCACCAGGTCACGAGGCGAACCGCTCCGAGTGACGTGGCCAGGCAGACTCCAGCGGCCATGACACCGAACTCCGCCAGCTCTCCTGCGACCACGAGCATGCCGAGCACGACCGTGCATCCACCCGCGACGTACGCCACCGCGTTTCCCACGCGAATGCGCCACATGAGGGCATCTCGATAGCCGTGAGGCTCACTCATGGCGCCGTCCGAGCGAACACGTCAGCGGCGCTCGCGCCTGTCGACTCGGCTCGACCCATGCGTCCTCCCCGCTACACACCCTACATCGCAACGGCTGACGACTCGCCCCTGCAGTTTCTCGCGAGGGCGCAGACTCCGGCGGTATGCTGCATTCATGTCGTGGTCCGATGTCGAGAGCGCCCTACACGCCACCAATCCCCTCTTGCTCGAGGGCCTTCGTCCACCAGCGAGCCGCGATGCGCTCGCCTGGCTGGAGGCTGCGGGTGTCCCTGAAGCCTGGCTGTCACTGTGGGCGGAGCACGACGGACAGACCCATCGGATCGATGGTCTGTTCGACGGCTGGACCTTCCTGCCGGTGCTCGACGGCGCGGACTCGGTCGCCTCGGTGCGAGAGGCCCTTCGCGCGGAGGGCAGGAGCAGCCTTCCCGTGGCCATCGACCACAGCGGTGAGGCCCTCGTCCTGACCGACGGGAGACTTCACCCCACGCGAGGCGACGGTCCACGCCATGACAGCGCGAGCGCGCTCCTGGCTTCCACGGCGGCCCGCCTCAGGCGAACCCCGCCGAGCCTGTGGACGCGCCAGCCTGATGGCCGCTGGACCCCGAGCGGTGAGGTCGAGATCACCGTCGTAGACCCCGACAGCATCTCAGTCGGCGAGCCCCACCCGATCGGCCACGGGCTCTCCTGGGTTCGCCTCGACGTCACCGCACTCGCCACCCCATGGACACGCGTCATCCCCTTCGCCCAGACCTCCCACGACCTGCTGTTCGCGGTCGATGCGACCGAGAGTGAGGCCAAGGGACGCCTCTGTCGCGTGTGGGTGAGGCATGGCGGCAAGCGAGCCCGGCCGCTCGGCACCGCCACACAGGCCGGTCATCATTGGATCTATGCCGAAGATGGTGATCTCTCGGGAATCGAGATCGTCCTGACCATCGACCTGGACGCCCCCCTCGGCGGCCCCCGCCCCCTCCACGGCGCTCGAAGCACCGACCCGGCGACGCGCTGCACGGCTCTGCAGCTGCTCGGCGACCGCACCGGGGCGCTCGCCGCAAAGCGCTCCGCCGGTGCGCGCGACGCCGAGCTGCTGGGACTGCTCTACGCAGCCGGCGACACGGACTCGGCGGAGCAGCTGGCAGAAGAGCTCGACGGCGCCGATGTCGAAGAGACGCGTGCCCTGTGGAGAGCCCGGGCGGGAGACCTCGGGGGACTGGATGCCTGGGTCGCCAGCCAGCGACGAGCACATGCCTCCTGGCTTCGCGCTCGAGTGCGTGAGCAATCCGGAGATCTCGCCGGTGCTGTCGCAGACACGCGGGATGCCATCCAGCGACTGTCCTTCCTGGAGCGCTCCTCAGCCGAGCGCCTGCGGCACCTGCTCGACCGACGAACCAGCGCCCAGAGTGCCATTCCCACACAGCAGGCGCCGGTGGCCACCGTCGCCGAGCTACCCCCCACGGTCGGAGCCGTGACCATCGAGGGCGCCGACTATCGACTCACTCTGGAGCGAACGCCCTCTGAAGCCGCCGCTGGAGGAACCGTCGCCGTCGAGACACCGAGCGGTCCTGTCGGAGTGACCCTCCCGCCGGGGGCTGGCGACGGGGCAACGCTTCGGCTCAAGCACATCGGCCCGGGCGGCGATGGCGACCTCGTGGTCACCGTGGCCATCCAGCTTGCCCCCGAGTGGCGTGCTGCCGAGGGCAGCGTCAACGACACGGTCACGTTCGAGCGCTGGGACGTGGTGGTCGCTGTTCCCGCCGAGCACGCCGGCCAGCCGATTCAGGTGGCCTCCCACGACGGGTTGCACCAGCTGCAGGCGCCACAGTCCGGTGAAGAGGTCCGCGTCGTCGGCGGGGGCCTCATCCGTCCGCGGGGGACGCCAGGCGCGCTGGTGATCCGCACCCTCTGACTCCGCTCGCGTTACGTCGGCCATTTGGAGGCAGCTTGATTGTCTGGGCCCTTCTCGCCTGCGGCGGCAGCGACACGATGCCACCCGCAGAGCCCGCTCCTCCGCTGAACCTCGTCGAGCCCCTCGGACCAGGGCAGGTTCGAGCAGGCGTGGTGACCGACCCCGCTGCGCTCTTCGGCGGCACCTCCGCCGAGGGACGCGTAGGCGACGTCAAGATGTACAACGACCGCGTCCAGTTCATCATTCAGGGCGTGCGCGACAGCAGCTTCTACGTCTCGACGGGCGGCACGGTGGTCGATGCCGACCTCATTCGGCAGGGGCATCCGGGCCAAGACACGATCGACGAACTTTCTCCTATGTTTGGCCTTGGACGAGTACTCTCCCCAACAAATGTCGAGGTCACATCCGATGGTGCGACGGGTGAGGCAGTCGTGCGGATCATCGGCGATGAGGCCCCCCTCGGCTTGATCGAGGGCGCCCTGGAGAGCCCTGGCTTCGTGCCCCCCCTCGGCCTGACCTTGACGACCGAGTACCGACTCGCCGCCGACTCCTGGCTCCTCGAGATGCGCTCCAAGGCAACGGCCGGGGATTCCGAGGTCACCCTCGCGCTCGGTGACCTGATGATCGTCGCTCCCGAGGTCTCCGACGTGTGGCACCCGGGCTCCGGCATGGAGACGGGCGGCGACGACCCCTTCCTGTGGTCCGGGTTCCAGGGTCGTGCCGGTGCACCGGCCGTCGCACTGGTCGCCGAGGAGGGCTCGCCGCTCACGGCATCGGGGGCCGAGCTGCTCACCGAGCTCGCCGACATGGCGGTCGGCTTCGGGCCCACGGTCGAGCTGGCTCCTGGCGAGAGCATCGAGTGGGTTCGGCACCTCGGAGTCGCGCCCGATCTCGCGACGATCTCCGATGCGGCACTTCAGCTCGCCGGCACGCCGACCGAGACCGTGAGCGCTCTGGTGACGGCTCCCGATGGTCCCGTCGAGGGCGCTCGCGTGAACCTCCTCGCTGACGACCGTCCCCTCACGGTCGCCCTCACCGACGCCGAGGGTCGCTTCACGGCTCAGGTGCCAGCTGGCGCCAGCGTGAGCTGGATCGTCGACGGACGCGGCGATGGCCTGTTCCTCGACATCCCACCCGGATCAGGTCCCTACGCGCCCTACGCCGCACCCGAGGTTCGGGCCGCCCAGCTCGACGCGTTCACGGACGGAGCTGCCGGCGCCGCCCTTGCCCGCGGGCGAGGTGTCGCGACCTCCGAGGCCCCGCTGACCCTCCAGCAGCCCGGCACACTGAGCATCCAGTCCTCCGATGGTCTGCCCTTCGCCGCACGCCTCGCTCCCCGCGACCCGGGGCCATCCGTCGACGAGCGCGTCGTCCTCGAGCGGCCCGATGGCCTGACCGCGGCCGGCTGGTCGCGGGATGGCGACCTCGTCCTCACGGCTCCGCCAGGAACCTACGACCTCACGGTGTGGCGCGGTCTCCGCTACTCCTACGACAGCCAAGAGGTCACCCTCACCGCGGGACAAGACCAGGCGGTGAGCGTGATCCTCACCAAGCAGGTCGATCACACCGGATGGATTCTCGGTGACCCTCACCAGCATGCCGCGCCATCGGGAGACGCGGACATTCCCATGGCCGACCGGCTGATCGGCTCGGCCGCCGTGGGACTTCAGGTCCACTTCGGGACGGACCACGACCATGTTGCCGACTACCGACCGCTCTCCAAGGCTCTCGGACTGCAGCCCACCCTTCGCTCGGTCGTCTCTGACGAGGTGAGTCCGCCCCTGCGCGGGCACTTCAACGCCTACCCCCTCAACCCGACCGACGACGCCAACGGGGGCGCCTGGTCCTGGTGGGGCGAGATCGTCGCCGACACGGAGAGCCTCGTCGACGCCATCCAAGCCCGTCACGGCAATGACGTCGTGCTCCAGTCCAACCACCCGACCGACAACGGCATGGCCGAGCTGTCCGGCTGGTCACCCGGTCGCGTCGGAGATCCTGACCGCTGGACTGACCGTTTTGGGGCCGTCGAGATCCTCAATGCCGGCGAGCACGAGCGCTTCACCGACTTCTACTACGACATGGTCGGCCGCGGGATTCTGGTTGCTCCCACCGGCGTCAGCGATGCCCACGGCCACTTCAGTGGCCATCTCGGACTCTCGGGCACCTGGTTCGGCATCGGCAGCGACGACGTGGCGGACTGGTCTGACGACGCCCTGATCGAGGCCATGCGCGCGCGGCGAACCATCGCCGGGCTCGGGGTCTTCCTGGCCTGCTCCATCGACCCCGGCTCGATCGTCGACGCGGGCACCGTGGTCGAGGTCGAGGCCCGCACCGCCGACTGGATCGCCGTCGATCGCCTGCACCTGGTGCAAGATGGTGTGGTCATCGAGACCGTCGAGGGACGCTCAGCCCGCTTCTTGCTGGACCCTGCTCGCGACGCCTATTTTGTGGTCATCGCAGAGGGGGACAGTCCGATGTCCCCGATCAGTGGCCGCACACCCTGGGCCATGACCAGCGCCTGGCTGGTCGATGTGGAGGGCGACGGCTGGAGCGCGCCCCTTCCACCCCTCGCGACCGACTGAGGCCCTCAGGCCGCCTGGGACTCACGTCGAACGGCCGCGACCCGTGGATCCATCACCCGGAACCAGAGGGGAGGGACCAGCGCGAGCAGCATCATCGTCGGGTAGCCCCAGGGCATCGCGGGTGCGTCCGGCCAGGCCCGAAGCTCCATGTACGGGCGGTTGGCCCAGGCGTGGTGGTCTGCATGCCGAGGCAGGTTGAACAGGAACCAGTTCGTCAGGCGCTGGGTCGAGTTCCACGAGTGATGCGGCTGCACACGCTCGTATCGGCCCGGGGCGACCTCCTCCCGCTGCAGGCCGTAGTGCTCGATGTAGTTCACCACCTCAAGAAGTGAGACACCAATGAACGACTG
>PKDJ01000091.1 GCA_002862545.1 Pseudomonadota bacterium | reverse complement strand
TTCCTGGTGAAGACTGAGGCAGGCACCGAGGTGAACGCTCACCTCGCCGGCAAGCTTCGTCGCTACCGCATCCGCGTGGTGCTGGGCGACCGGGTCACCGTGGCCGTGAGCCCGTACGACCTGTCCAAGGGCCGAATCGTCTTCCGCCACAAGTAGCGCCCGGAGAGTCTCCCTCTCCCCCCGCGCCACGGAGCGTGCCGCCGGGCCTCGTGCACGCACCGGCTGCTGCGTGCTCCTCGTGAGGCCCTGTCCGGAGCCCCGATGGCCCGTCGTGTGACCACCCTCCCTCGCACTGGCTCGTGGGACGTCGGGCTCGCCGAGCTCGACCTGCAGGGCATGACGCGGCGTGCCTACCTCGTTCAAGAGGACGGCCGCCTGGTGCTCACCGCACCCGAGTCCACCGGTCTGCGCGAGCTGATGTTCGACGCCATGACCGGCCCCCTGCTCGGCAACCCCCGGCGTCCTCGAGAGGTGAGGGTCTCGGACCCACAGCTACGGAGGCGCCTGACCAAGGCCCTCAAGGGCAGCGGCGTGGCTGTGCGCTTGGTCGAGCGCGTCGACCTGTCCGGCGCGAGAGCCCGCGTCGAGGCGGCCACACGCCTTCCAGGCGTCGGCATCCAGCTGCAGCTCGAGCGGTGGGCTCGCGCTCTGGGCGATCTCGATCGACCGGAGCGCGTCACGCGGCTCCAGCTCGAAGACGGTGAGCTGCTCGCCAAGGGCAAGGTGATCTACCTCACCCGCCCCGACTCCCCCCTGGTCACGCTGACGCTGTTCGACCCCGAGGGCGAGAGCGGGCTCGATGCCGAGGCCCGCCGCCTGGGTCTGCCCGTCGACCGCTTCGTTCCCCAGGTCTCCGTGCTCACGGGAGAGCCCCCGAGTCCCGCCCAGCAGTCCGCGCTGCTCCGGGGGGTCGAGGCCCTCGTCGCCACCCAGGGCATGCCCGACGGCGATCACACCGTGGTGATGCCCGAGGGCTCGGTGCAGGTCACGCTCGCCCGGGCAGGCTGACGTGCGCCCCCTCGCCGACCGACTGCGCCCCACGTCCCTCGACGAGGTCGTCGGCCACGAGCGGTGGCTGGCACCCGGTGCCCCTCTGCGGCGTGCCGTCGACGAGGGAACGCTGCGCAGCCTGATCCTGTGGGGCCCCCCCGGCTGCGGCAAGACCACCCTCGCGCGGCTGCTCGCCGAGGCCACCGGCGCGCTGTTCCTGTCGCTGTCTGCCGTGCTCGACGGCGTGAAGGAGCTGCGCGGCGTGATCGCGCGCGCCGAGACCGCCCGCACGATGTCGAAGCGCGCCACGGTGCTCTTCGTCGACGAGATCCACCGCTGGAACAAGGCTCAGCAGGACGCCCTGCTCCCCCACGTGGAGTCGGGCGCCATCCTGTTGATCGGCGCCACCACCGAGAATCCGTCGTTCCAGATCAACCCCGCTCTCCGCAGCCGAGTGCAGCTGGTGCGCCTCGATCCGGTCCCCACGCCCGAGGTCGAGGCCGTGCTCCGGCGAGCCCTCGACGACGAGGCCATCGCCGCCCGCGAGCTGTCGGTCGACGACGAGGTCGTCACCCAGCTGGCCCAGATGGCCGCGGGTGACGTGCGGCAGGCGCTGTCGGACCTCGAGGCCGTGTCCCTCGCGGCGGAGGTCGGGTCCACCGTCACGGCCGAGGCACTGCCCGAGCTGCTGAAGGACCGTCCGGTGCGGCTCGACCGCGGTGACGACCACTTCCAGGTGACCTCGGCCCTGATCAAGTCGCTCCGCGGCTCCGATCCAGATGCGTCGCTGTACTGGCTCGCCCGCCTGATCAAGGGCGGCGAAGATCCGATGTACATCGCCCGTCGGCTGGTGATCTTCGCCTCCGAAGACGTGGGCAATGCCGACCCGCGTGCCCTCACCGTGGCGGTCGCCACGGCCCAGGCGGTGGAGCGCATCGGCCTGCCCGAGGGCCGCATCCCGCTCGCCCAGGCCGTGACCTGGCTCGCCACCTGCCCCAAGTCCAACGCCGCCTACAAGGCCATCGACGCTGCACTCGCTGACGTGGAGCGCCACGGCCCGCTCTCCGTTCCGCTGCACCTGCGCAACGCCTCCACGTCGGTGATGCGCGCCGAGGGCTACGGCCAAGGGTATCGCTACCCCCACGACTTTCCCGATCACGTCGTCGCGCAGCAGTACATGCCGGATGCCCTCGAGGGCCGTCGCTACTACACGCCGGCACAGCACGGGGTGGAGAAGATGATCGGCGAGCGCCTGGCCTGGTGGCGACGTCGCCTCGGAGAGCGAGACGACTGACGCACCGTCTCCAGCGGTCACGCAGCTCACTGCCTCCCGTCGAATCGGCTACGAGCGCCCATGCACTGGCTCGACCCCCTGGTTCCGCTGTCCTTCGGAGCCGCCGGCTACCACGTCCAAGCCCGCCGCTTCGCGCCCCTGCCGAACGCGACCGGACGGGTGGTCGCGGTCACGGGGGCCAACGCCGGCCTCGGGCTCGCCACCACCCACGCTCTCGTCGCTGCGGGCGCCGAGGTGATCGCGGTGTGCCGGAGTCCGGAGCGCGCCGAGGCCGCCCTCGGTGGACTCGATAGGGTTCACGTGCACATCGCCGACCTCGCCGACCTGTCCTCGGTGCGCGCACTCGCGGCTGCGCTCCCCCGACTCGATGCGCTGGTGCACAACGCCGGGGCGCTGCTCGACACCCTCCAGCGCACCGCAGATGGCCTCGAGACGACCACCGCGTGCCACCTCGTCGGCCCACACGTCCTCACCCGAGCCATCGCCGAGCGTGTCGACCGCGTCGTGTTCGTCTCCTCCGGCGGCATGTACCTCTCCCGGCTCTCCCTGCGGCAGCTCCAGTCACCTCGGGAGCCCTTCGACGGCGTCACCCAGTACGCCATCGCCAAGCGGGCGCAGGTCCTCCTCCCAGGGCTCTACGCCGAGCATGTGAGCAACGCGCCGCGGGTCGAGGTGATGCACCCCGGCTGGGCCGACACCCCGGGCGTCGTGAAGAGCCTGCCACGCTTCCGTCGCCTCACGCGCCGCATCCTCCGCACACCCGCCCAGGGGGCTGACACGGCTGTGTGGCTGTCGCTCGCCGAGCTTCCGCCGCACGCGGAGGGGATCTGGCTCGACCGCCGGCTGCAGCCCGTGGCCCCCATCCCCGGCACCGCCACGCCACCCGCGAGCCGCGCTGCCCTGTGGGCGTGGCTCGAGTCCCACGTGGTGGACTGAGCGCTACGGGAGCAGCAGATCGAGCTCAGGACCCAGGACGACGCCGGAGTGGGCCCCCGAGACCCGGCCGTCCGGCCCGATCACCACGGTCGTCGGCAGCCTCGTCACGCCGTAGGCAGCCTGCACCCGCGCGTCGTCGAACACGATGGGGTAGGGCAGGTCTCGCTCGCGCACGAACGCCCGGACCGGGCCGACCGTGTCGTCGACGGCGACGCCGAGCATCAGCACGTCGGGATGCGCATGCACCCACCGCGACAGCATGGGCATCTCCAGCCGACAGGGACCACACCATGTCGCCCAGAAGTTGAGCACCACCGTCTGCCCGGCCAGCTCCTCGAGGTGGTAGACCGTGCCGTCGAGCGCGGTGAGGGCGAAGTCGGGTGCCTTGCCGTCGAGCGCGGGGGCGCGCAGCCGCCCAGCGACCACCAAGAGCACCGCAAAGAGCGCCAGCGTGCCTCCCCAGGAGAGCACCGTGGCCAGCCATGACGACCCAGCCCCCTCCTCAGCGAGGACGGCGTCGTCCTCCTCGTCAGCCACTCAGGGCCTCACGGAGCCGGCTGCCGCCCAGCTCGCGGAGCTCGTCATCCGAGAGCTTGCGGAGCCGTGTCCAGACCTTCAGCGGGTCGATGCTGCCCTGCTTTAGGCCCCGGTAGGCGCGCTCGGAGAGGCCGAGGGTCGTGAAGCGCTCCTTGATGCGCGACCAGGCCTCCTTCTCCCGCTTTACCTCGAAGGTCTTGCGGAGCTGGGCGAGCTCCTTGGCGGCCCGCTTGCGTCCCGAGCGCTTGAGCGACCGGATGAGCTGATCCGAGACCTGCTGCACCTGGCCGAGCTTCGGCTGGGCAGCGAGCGCCGGCGCGCCGGGCACCGAGGCATGAAGCTCACGAAGCTGCGCAAGCCAAGGATCGGCGAGGTGGGCATCCGGACCGAGAAGGTCGGGTGCGGACGGGGGTGGTGAGGCCTCGGCGGGCGCAGGATCCCGACCGAAGGCGTTGGCGAGCTGGCTGCGGAGGTCCTTCATGCCCACGGTGTATCGCGCGCGGCCCGCCCCAGCTGATCCTCGGGCACCCCACGCCCACGCCGGCTACCCTGGGTACGTGCACGTTCTCTTGCTGCTCTTCGCCTGTGCTCGCGGCCCCGCTGCGTCCGACACGTCCGCTACGTCCGCTACGTCTGCCACGTCTGCGACAACGGACTCCACGGCCGTGACCGAGCCGCACGACTCCAGCCCAGAGACCGTCGAGCCCTCGTCGCTGACCATCCAAGGCACGCCGACCGCAATGGTCCACAGCTGGGTGGTCACCGTGGAGGCGACCGAGCCGCTCCCCGCCGAGCTGCACTGCGTGTCTCCCGAGGAGCCGGACGAAGACTTCCACTACGAGAGCGACGAGGCGTCGACCCTCCACCGGTTCACCGTCGACGGCCTCCTCGCCGAGACGGCCTACACCTGCACCGCCACCGCGGGTGAGCTGGACGCCCTGCTCGAGCTCGTGACCTCGCCGCTGCCCGAGCACCTGCCGCGGCTCGTCCCGTCGGGCACCCCCGGCGAGGCCATGGCCCACGGCTACCTGATCTTCAACACTTGGCGCTTCGACGTGTCGCATGGTCAGCAGATCGTCGTCACCGATCCGGAGGGCCGCATCCGCTGGTCGACCGCTGCAGAGGACTCCAGCCAGGTGGACGTCGACGTCACGTTCCTGGGCGAGGAGGGTTTTCTGGCCGCAGGCGGCACCACCCTACCCCCCACCCGCTTCGCACTCGACGGCACCATCGACTGGCAGTCGGGTCCCACGGAGCCGCTGGGCTGGCACCACGACGTGCGGCCGGCCGGTCCGGACGAGATCGTCGCCCTCACCCACCGCGACAACGAGCACGACGGCGTCACCTTCCTCGGCTTCGGACTCGAGGTCCGCCGCGCCTGGTCCGATGAGATCCTCTGGACCTGGGACAGCCAGCAGGCGGTCGACGCGGGCACGCTGCCGCCCGCTGCGGAGGAGGGCGCAGACGCCTACCACGCCAACGCCGTCAGCTGGGTTCCGGACGATCCGGACGGACCCGCGTTCTGGGTCAACCTGAAGTTCGCCGATCAGATCGTCCGCGTCGACCGATCGACCGGCGAGATCACCTGGCGACTCGGTGTCGGCGGTGACTTCGCCCTCGACGACCCGCACGGCGTCGGCTGGTTCTACGGTCAGCACGACCCCGAGCTGACCGGGCTCGACCGGCTCGTGGTCTTCGACAACGGCGTCGGACGCCCAGGGCCCGAGCACAGTCGCGTCGTCGGCTACGAGCTCGACCTGGCCGCCCGGGTGGTGCGCCCCCGGTGGACCTGGACCGAGCCCGACTGGTACGAGCCCCTGTTCGGCGACGCCGACACCCTCGCCGACGGTCACGTGCTGGTCGACAAGGGACGCTGCAAGTCCTGCAGCAGCCCACTCGGCGGCGACGACCGCGTGTGGTCGCTGATCGAGCTGGACCCCGAGACTCGGCAGGTCGTCTACCGCCTCGACGCCGCCACACCCGACGTGTCGTCCTACCGCGCTGATCTCGTGGATGGCTGCAAGCTGTTCGCGAACGACCGGTACTGCCGCCCATGATCACCGTCAGGCGATGGGCCGTGATCTGCGCGCTCGCCGCCTGTGGTGGCGACGCCCCCAAGCGTCCGGCCGAGAGGACCTCCCCGACCGTCGACTCGGCGACCTCCGAGCCCTCCCCCGGGCTCCAGATCGTCGCCGATGCCACCGCGATGCCTCAGGACTTCCTCACCGACGACGCCGACGTGTTCGACCTGATCACGGGAGACATCGACCTCGACGGCGACCTCGACGTACTGATCAACCACCACCTGCGCGCGCCCATCGACGTGCTCCGCAACGACGGCGGCACCTTCACGCTGCTCTCCCGACCCGACGACGACCGCAGCGGAGTGTGGGACAACCCGGGCATCCCCGACCTCTACGCCACCGAGGACGAGGTGCTCGGAGAGGCCGAGGCGCCAGGACTCTACGTCTGGCACGACCCCGACCGCGACGACGCCTGGCAGCTGTGGTGGTCGGGGGGCCGCCTCCGTCTCCGGCTCCTCGTCAGCCGCCCCCTCGTGAGCATCACGGGCCTGCCGGAGGGCGTGCTGCGCAGGCAGACCGAGTACACCGCCTCGCTGGCCTTCGAGAGCGAAGAGGCCGCACGCTTCGCGGTCTCCAACCAGCTGATCGGCACCCAGCTCCGTCTCGAGCTGGACGAGGGTGTGACCACCTTCGTCGGGGCCACGCGCGCGGCCCTCACCGAGCCTGTGGTCAGCCTGTGGAAGCCCGATCCACACGGCATGGCCCTCGTCGACACCGTGGGCTCCGAAGACCCGGAGCTGTTCGTGACGCGCGGTGGGCTGACCGGCCTGCTGCTTCCTCCGAGCGACCCCAAGACCGACCAGCTCTTCGTCGCCGTCGACGAGGAGAGCTTCTACCGCCAGGACGCCGCCGCCATCCCGCCCAACTACGGCCGCGGCCGGCAGGTCGGCTGGGTCGATCTCGACGGCGACGGACGCAACGAGCTCTACATCGCGAACACCGAGACCCCGAACAGCCTGCTCGACGACGACGGCACCGGCATCTTCCGGGATCGCGCCCCCGAGCTGGGCCTCGACGAGACGGGCGGCGACAGCTTCGCCTGGCTCGACCTCGACGACGATGGAGATCAGGATCTGGTGCACGTGGTCGATACCGCCCTGCAGATCGGCTGGAACGACGGCACCGGCACGCTCACCCGCGAGCCCGGCGCAGCGCTCGGGCTGGAGCTGCCGAGCTTCGAGCTGGCCGAGGGGATCTTCGACCGCATCGCCATCCAGGTCGTCGACGACGACTGCGACGGCGACTTCGACCTGTGGCTCTCCGGGATCGGTCCAGAGAACCGGCCGTTCGTCTTCCGGCGGGAGGGCGAGGTCTTCGTCGACCGAACCACCTCCCTCGGGCTCCCCGACAGTGGCTTTTCCCGCGTCGTGCCCGTCGACCTCGACGCCGATCGCTACCTCGACATGGTGGTGGTCACGAGCGAGGTCCACTGGTGGCGGAACACTGGCGGCGCCGGCTTCGAGGATCGACGCCTCGACGAGGGCTGGAGCCTGCCGACGACCGGCCGGGGCGCGGCGGGTGATCTGAATGGCGACCGCTGGGTCGACCTCGTCTTCGCGACGATCGACAGCCGCTTCGTCGGCTGGAACCGCATGGAGACCGAGAGCCCGGCCGTTCACGTCGCACTCCCCAGCTCCGCCATCGGAGCCGTGGTCACCGGTCACTACGCGGACGGCGCCATGCGCGCACAGCGGGTCGGCTCGGTGGGTGTCACCCGCTACAGCCAGTCCCCGCGAGCGTTGCTGTTCGGTGGCAGCCCCGAGGCTCCCCTCGAGCGCGTCGAGGTGCGCTGGCCGGACGGCCGCGTCGAGGAGCGCCCCGTCATCGGCACGTCCCTCGTCTTTCCCTGAGCCTCACGGCGCGGGCGAGCAGGCCACCGGAGCCGACCGACCGAGCATGTCGGCCAGCTGGCACAGCGCCGGGTCGCCCTCCACAGCAGAACGCCTCTCGGGCGGCTCCGCAGCGATGACCTGGGAACCACGCAGAGGCTCCCACAGAGCCTCCAGCGGCAGGAGATGACGCCACGGCGGCGCCGCGAGAGGCCGGGAGGCCTCGGTGGTGGGTTCCTTCGAGGACGGCCCGCCCTCGGGGTCGACCGTCTCACCCGGGCCGGTGAGGGCCACGGCGAGGGTGAACAGCGTCCACATCTCCTGCCTCCTGCAGCCCATGGGACGACAGGCGCTGGCCCCCTGTTCGTGTCGTCATGTCACGACGGTGCAGACCCACGCGACACGATACGACAGCGGCGGCGACACGCAGCGGCCCCTTGCACCAGGCGGCTCCTCGACTGTCGCTGCTCCGACGCCGCGAGGTCCTCGATGTTCTTTCGCCAGCTCTTCGATCGCAAGTCCTGCACCTACACCTACGTCCTCGCCGACGAGAGGTCCCGCGAGGCCGTGATCATCGATCCGGTGGACGAGCTGGCCGAGCGCGACCTGCAGCTGCTGTCGGAGTGGGGCCTGACGCTGACCCACATCCTCGAGACCCACGTCCACGCCGACCACGTGACGGGCGGCGGCGTGCTGCGCGACCACACCGGTGCCAAGACGGTCCTTGCGGCGACGGCTGGTGCCGAGTGCGCCGACGTCCAGGCACAGCATGGCGACACGGTCTCCTTTGGCAGCCACACCCTCGAGGTGCGTGCCACGCCCGGCCACACCAGCACCTGCCTGACCTACGTGAGCCACAGCGGGGGGATGGCCTTCACCGGCGACGCGTTGTTCGTGCGGGGCTGCGGGCGCACCGACTTCCAGCAGGGGGACGCCGCCACCCTCTACGCCAGCGTGCACGAGCAGATCTTCACCCTGCCCGAGTCGACACGGATCTTCCCCGCGCACGACTACAAGGGGCGCACGATGAGCACCGTCGGAGAGGAGAAGGCCTTCAACCCTCGCCTGGGCGGCGGGCGCACCGTGGCGGACTTCGTCGCGATCATGGACGCCCTGAACCTCTCGGACCCGGCCATGATGCACATCGCCGTCCCCGCGAACCTGGCCTGCGGGAAGCGCACCTCGGCGTGACACCGCAACCGAGTCGCGGACCCGTGCACCACTGCGACCGAGCCCTCCGCCCGAGGCGCCGTCGCACGGCTGCCTGGGGCGCAGGGTGTCGAGGCGATAGACCTCCGCCGTGTTGGAGCTGTTCACCCTCGCTGCGCTGGTGGTCGTCTCCTCGGGCGTGTGCTCGGGCAGCGAGGCGGCACTGCTGTCCGTGCCCGAGCTTCGGGTGCGCCAGCTCGCCGAGGAGGGAGGCACCTCCGCAAGAACCCTCCTCGCCATGAAGGAGGCCCCCGCGCGGCCCATCGCGGCCATCGTGGTGCTCAACAACGTCGCCAACATCATCGGCTCGATGGCGGTCGGCTCGGCCGCCGCGGTGGTGCTCGACTCGCCCTGGCTCGGCGTGTTCTCGGCTCTGCTCACACTGGCGATCATCGTGTTCGCCGAGATCATCCCGAAGACCATCGGCAGTCGGTATGCCGAGACGCTGGCGCTCTGGCTGGCACGTCCCCTCGCCGCGCTGGTGTGGTCCATCACGCCACTCCTGTGGCTCCTCGAGCGCATCACCAGTACCTTCGGCGGCCACGAGACCGGGCCGGTGACCAACGAGGATCAGATCCGCTTCCTCGTGCGTGCGGGGAGCGAGGAGGGCTCCATCGACCCCGACGAGTCCGCCATCATCCAGCGCGTGTTCCTCCTCGACGACCTGTCTGCCCGCGACATCCTCACGCCCCGAACGCGGATGACCTGGCTGCGGGCGGGCTCCCCGCTGCGTGAGCTGGCAGAGCGCATCCGCGACAGCCAGCACAGCCGGATGGTCGTCGTCGGAGAGACCCTCGACGACGTGAGAGGTGTGGTCCTCCAGCGCGACCTGCTCCTCGGCCTGCTCACCGAGCCCGACGCGGTCCTCGACGCCGACTGGCCGCACCTTCAGCCGCCCCAATACGTCAGCCCCGACATCGCCGCCGACGACCTGCTCCCGCTCTTTCAGCGGCGCCGGCGCCTGCTCGCGATTGTGCGCGACGAGTACGGAGCGGTGCAGGGGGTGGTCACCTTGGAGGACGTCCTCGAGATCCTGACGGGCGAGATCGTCGACGAGACCGATCGGGATGTCGACCTCCGCGAGTCTGCCCGACGTCGCTACTCGCACGGCCCCAGTGGCGGCGCCGAGGCCCAGGAGTCGGAGCCCTCCCCGCGACACGGTTAGCTGTGTCCATGCTGGAGCCCTCCCCACGACGTACCTTCAGCTTCGCCAAGTGCCTGGGTCAAGGTGGCTTCGGTGAGGTGTACCGCGCGACGATGCGCTCGGGCGGCGGGCTCGACAACACCGTCGCCGTGAAGGTGCTGCGGGCGGAGCTCCAAGCTGGCTCGGATGCGGTGCGCAGGCTGCGCGACGAGGGACGCCTGCTGGCCCAGCTCAACCACCCCAGCATCCTCAAGGTCTTCGACATCGCGCACCTCGACGGGCAGCTTGCCCTCGTCACCGAGCACGTCGACGGCGCCGATCTGGACACCTGTCTCGCCGCGAGCCCGCCGCTCTCCACGAGGGCGCTGGTCGACGTGCTGTCGCAGGTCGCCGCTGGCCTGAGCGCGGCCTGGGAGGCCGAGGGCCCGGACGGGCGGCCGCTGCGCATCGTCCATCGCGATCTCAAGCCCAGCAACGTCCGCATCGGACGCCACGGTGACGTGCGGCTGCTCGACTTCGGCATCGCCCACTTCGTGAGCGACGAGCGTGAGGCGGACACCGCCAGCGACCTGGTGGTGGGCAGCGTGCGGTACATGGCCCCCGAGCGGTTCTTCGAACCCGAAGCCACCCACGCCGCCGACGTCTTCGGTCTCGGCTGCCTGCTCTTCGAGGGCCTCGCGCAGCAGCGCTACCTCGACCAAGCTGACGTCCGCCGACTCACGCAGCTCGCCCTGTCGGCTGACACCTGGGCCGCGTGGCAAGAGGCCCGGATCGCTCTGCTCGAGGGCCAGCCGGCGACGCTCGTAGCACTTTGCCGCCGCTGCCTGGCCCACCAGCCCGACGACCGACCAACCGCCTCCGAGTTTGCCGAGCGCTGCGACGAACTCCTCGACGCGCTGGAGGGTCCCTCTCTGCGCTCCTGGGCTCGCCAGTGGCCGGTCAGCGAGCCCACGGTGGTGAGCGGCGCGCTCACGGGTCGCACCGTGGTGGAGGACCCGCTCGAGCCCACGCCGATCACCGTCGCCGGCGACGATGAGCCCACGGTGCTGCGCACTGCGAAGTCGACCCTCGACCTCGGCGTCGTCGCCCGCAGCCCACTGAGCCTCGCGGCTCACCTCGAGCAGGGCTCCGTCGAGCCACCACAGGCCGAGCCCCCGACCGTTCCCCCCGCTCCGAGCCCACTGCCTCCCGTACAGGAGTCCGACAGCCGCCTCGCGCCGGCGATGTCCACCCTCATGCTCTCGTCGGGGTGTGCCCTGGGCGGCCTGGTCCTGACGGCATCGGGCGTGAGCCTCCTGCTCGTCGTACTCTGGGTCGTCTTCGGCTGACCTCGGCGCCTCAGCCGACGAGGAACCCCGCGCGGGCCATGCCGTCGAGCCACTCGGGCAGGCCCTCGAGGCAGGCCTGCCGGAAGGCTGCCGGATCATCCAGCTCACCGGTCGCCCCCTCGACCGTGAGCATTCCCTCGACCCTCAGCGACTCCAGGCGCTCCAGCAGGGTCTCGAGGTCGGCCGTTCCGTCCAACAGCTGCACCAGGTGCCGATCCATGGACCGGAGCGTGTAGTTCTTGTGCCGCAGGCTGGGCACATTGAGTCCTCGCCGCGCGCGCTCCCGGATCAGCGGACAGGCCACGGGACGCTCACCGGCCGGCGAGGCGATGCCAAGATCCCGAGGGACGATGGCCACGGCGTTGCGGCTCATCATGGTCAGCAGGGACTGGGCGAGGAAGGCAGCATTCTCTGGGCCCGGGGTCTCTCCCGCCATGCTGGCAGCGCGCGCCAGCAGCTCCCCGAAGGGTACCGAGCGAGGCCGCGTGCTCGCCAGGTGACGCATCGCTGCGCTGATCAGCGGGTGCTGGATGCTGAAGGAGCCGCCGCCATGCAGCAGAAACGTGGGCACGGCCGCATCCGGCACCTCACGGGAGAGGGTGGAGACGTGCATGTCGGCGACGGGTGACCAGCGCAGCGGACGCTGGGGCTCCGCACCTGCATGCATGATGATCGAGCGCCGGAAGGTGCGGTTCCCGAGTAGATCGGAGAGCTGCTCGTGACGGTCCGAGCCCGCCGGAATCTTCGCGAGCGCGAGCCGCGCTTCCCGCGACAGGTCCTCGTGCTGGAGCACAGGCAGCGAGGCGTCTCCGACGATCGTCAGGTTGGCCGAGCGCACGCGCGCCGCCATCTCGTGAAACCAGCACGGCTCGTTGATCGGCGCGAGCAGGCCGTGAGTCAGGTAGGTCGCGTCGGTCTGCTGGAGGAGCTTCGCCTCCTCTCGAATCGCCTCTGCGTGGTTCCCGGTGTCGTCCTCCAGGGCCGACAGCAGGAAGGCGACGAGGGTGCGCGCTTGCTCCACCCGCTCGGCGTCATCTTCGAGGTCGCGGACGTGCCAGCGACACATCTCGCGCACCATGCCCCGCCGGAACCAGCCCGGGTAGGTGTTGTAGGAGACATAGGCCAGACCATGCGGCGCCAGCGAGCGACGGAGGCGCTCCAAGATCGCGTCTTGAACCTCGGACGGTACCCAGGACCACAGGCCGTGGGCGATGACGTAGTCGAACGTCCCGAGGTCGCCGAGTGCCTCGGTGTCGGCCAGATCGGCGTGCAGCAGCGTGCAGTTGGTCACGCCGAGGCTGTCGATCAAGGACTGTCCCTGCCGGACCTGGACCCCCGAGATGTCGATCCCCACGCACTGCGTGTCGGGCAGGCGGAGCGCGATGGGGAGCAGGTTGCCGCCCGAGGCACAGCCCAGCTCCAAGACCCGCGCCGTCTGGACCGGTGGCGGCTCGAGGCCGAGCAAGCGCCCGATCAGGTACAGCCGATCCGGGTGGGACTCGGCGAAGGGCTTGCTGCTGTAGGGAACGGCGTCGTAGGCCTGCTCGGCATCCATCGGTACTCCGCGGATCGGCAGGAGGGTACCCCGCTCAAGCCCGAAGGGCGCGTCGGACCATGAAGCGCTGGTAGGGCCGGGTCAGTCGCCGGACGGCCACCTCGGGGGCAAAGAACCTCAGCGTGTGATCGTCCTCGACGGGCGCACAGACGACCGGCCCGAGCGACAGACGCCAGAACCAGCCGACACAGCGGATGGGGCCGTCCTCGGGGTGGTCGACGTACTGTGCGGCCTGTCCGAGCCACGACAGGCGCACACCGGTGCGACCCAGCTCCTCGCGGAGCTCCCGCTCCAGGGCCTGCTCCGGCGACTCTCCCGGATCGATGCCGCCACCGGGCAGCCACAGATCGGTGGGGGTCTGGCAGACGGCCACGCGACCCGCCGCGAGGCAGATCCCGTAGGCGCCGGGACGATCCCGGTAGCTGAGGCCCGGTGTCGGGCGGCCGAAGGTCCGCATGCACCCAGCTAGCGCATCCCGTCGACGTGAGCCCATCCGCGAGCCCACGCCGCACGGGGCGAGCCTACTCGGTGGCGCAGTCCGCGTTGCCAGCCACGTCCTCGTCGCTGATCACCGCCAGGGCGGCACCGGTCTCGGGCGCGCTGATGGTGTCGAGCACCAGGTCGATGCAGTACGTACCCGAGCCATCCGGACAGTCAGTGCACCGGATGTTGAAGTTGTTGCCGAACAGCTCACAGACCGCGTTCGGATCGCCGTCGTCTTCCTCGGTGAGCACACCGGCCAGCGGGCGGGTGTCGACGTTGCCGCCGATGGTCACACCCTCCATCGTGCTGCCGTCGGCCGTGAACGTGCCGGTGAGCAGCATGCCCGCGATCTCGAGGGTCGAGCCGCTCACCTCGATCGGGAGCAGATCCGAGGTGACCGCCACGTCGGGATTGCCGGCGAGGTCGGAGGCCGGGATGTCGATGCTCGGCGTACAGGCATCCTGCGCACCGGACTCGTCGGCCACGGCCGCCATCCACTCCAGCGTGACGCCGTCACTGGCAGACACACCCACGAGCAGGTCGAACTGGATGAGCTCCTGCAGGACCTCGTCGATGCCGAGCGGATGAACGCCGCGAGCAGTCCGGAGGTCGAGGGCCCAGGTGCGGCCGGCCAGGGCAGCGGCGTCGGTCTCCGCACCAAGGTCGCTGCGGACGGTGAAGGTGCGAACGTCCTGACCACACTGCCAGTCGAGGGTGGCGGTGTAGGTCTCTCCCGCGGTCAGGGCTCCGTCGGCCTGCCACCAGTAGTAGGTGCCCTCGGGCGTCCAGGTGCCCGCGACCTCCGCTCCGCTGCTGTCGGTCACAGCCAGGCTCATCCCCGCGTCGGGCACAGCCAGGTGGTAGTCGACGCGCGTGCGGGCGTAGGCTGCCGCGTCACCATCGTCGGGCCAGGCAGCCAGGATGTTGTTGGGGCAGGATTCGTCAGCCGAATCGCCGTCTTTGTCGCCCCCACAGGCAACCAGCAGACTCAGCGCCAGGATGCGCGTCATGTTTCCTCCATCTCGATGCGGGTCAGGGTAGCCGCTCAGGGCCCACTTCGCCGACGTAGACCCGCGGTACGCGGGTGTTGATTCCAGTGAGAATCTCGTAGGGGATGGTCCCCGCCCACTCCGCGAGCTCCTCGGCCGTCACCGCGGAGCCGTCGCGCTCACCCAAGAGCACCACCTCGTCCGCGTTGTAGGCGGAGTCCCAGCCGATGTCGACCATCACCTGGTCCATGCAGATGCGACCGACCACCGGATAACGCCGTCCGTGGAGCACGACCTCGGCCCGGCCCGACATCCGCCGCGCGTACCCGTCGCCGTAGCCGACCGGCACCGTGACCAGCCTCGTGAGCTCCTCCGGAGCCCAGGTCGAGCCGTAGCTCACTGGATTTCCTGGCTTCACGACCTTGAAGTAGACCACCCGGCTCACCCAGGTGAGCGCCGGACGCACCGGTACCTGCCGCGGCACGTCCCGCGAGGGATGCACACCGTAGGCGAGGATGCCTGGTCGCACCAGATCGAGCCACGACTCGGGCAGCGCCTCGACGGCACCGGAGTTCGCGATGTGCCGGAGCACCGGCGGCCCCCGACGTGCCCACGTCTCCAGCACCTCCTCGAAGCGCTCCAGCTGAAGGCGGGCGTGGGTCAGATCGGGTGCGTCGCTGTTGGCGAAGTGGCTGAAGATCCCCTCGACGTGGGTGTGCGTGCACCGCAGCGCACGCTCCAGCAAGGCGTCGGCGCTGTACCAGTGAACCCCGATGCGCTCCATGCCCGTGTCGATCTTCAGGTGGACCCGCGCGCGTCGCCCTGCCTCTCGCGCGATCTCCTCGATCGCCTCCAGCTTGTCGACGCTGGAGGCGGTGATCGTGAGGTCGTGCTCGATGAACAGAGGCAGCTGACTGCCGAGGATGCCCCCGAGCACCAGGATCGGAGTGCGGATGCCAGCTCGCCGGAGCCGCATGCCCTCCTCGAGGTAGGCCACGGCCAGATACGGCGCGCCGATCTCCTCGTACAGCTGGGCCACGGGCACCAGTCCATGTCCGTAGGCATTGGCCTTGAGCACCGGCATCACCTTCGCCGGCGCCACGTGCCGAGCGATCGCACGCAGGTTGTCGGCCAGGCGACCACGGTCGACCAGCAGGTGGGTCGGCCGAAGGACGCCGTCCTCGGCGAGGGTGGGCTCGTGGAGTGGAGTGGGCACGCCGCTCCATAGCGTGTGCTGCTGGTGGACGGCTCTCCCTGGAACCCCTCGAGACCCGTCGAGGCCCCACGTCAGGGCTCTCACGGCGGACCTGCGGTCTCATCACTGGGAGTGAGACCGGTGGATTCACCGGGCCTGTCGGACTGCCCGCGCAAACACGCACGCAAGAGTGGGCCTAAGACGCTACAAAGACCGTCCAGATGGAACACGTTCCACGCCGGAGGGTCCCATCCACACCCTGACTCTCGACGATCCCCGCGACGCAGGCCCCGCTCCGCGAGGTCCACTGGAGCGCTGGTTCGCGGCCCGCCTCCGCGACGAGCGCGACATCTACTTCGTGCGCCGCGCCTCACGCATGGCGCTGCTCGTGTGGCCGTCGGCCCTGGTGATGTTCCTGCTTCCCGTCCCGTGGTGGCTCGGCTTCGTCCACCTCGGTCTGGTGCTGTTCTTCCTCGGGCCGTTCACCCTGATGCTCCATGCCACCTGCCACCGGCCGCTGTTCAAGCGACGGCACACCATGCTGGAGAGCGTGATCACCTGGTGCATGGGGCCCTTCTTCGGCCACACACCTGGAAGCTTCTTCGTTCACCACATGGGCATGCACCATCCCGAGAACAACTGCGAGGGCGACGAGTCCGCGACCATTGCCTACCGTCGCGACAGCTTCCTGCACTTCCTGCACTACTGGGCCCGATTCTTCTTCGTCGGGCTGCCGCACGTCGTGCGGTACCTGACCAACCGAAAGCGCGACAAGATGCGGCGCCAGATCCTCCTCGCCGACTTCGCCTTCTACAGCCTCGCGCTGATCGGGCTCGCCCTCGACCCGGTGGCGGCGCTGTGGGTCTTCGTCCTGCCGTTCCTGCTGATCCGCTGGTTCATGATGTGCGGCAACTGGGCGCAGCACTCCTTCGTCGACGTGACGGCCCCCGACAATGCCTTCCGGAACAGCACCTGCCTCGTGAACGCCCGGTACAACGAGCGGTGCTTCAACGACGGCTACCACATCGTCCACCACATCGTGCCGAGCCTCCACTGGACCGAGATGCCCGGTTGGTTCGAGGACCGCCTGGACGAGTTCGGCGCTCAGGACGCGATCGTCTTCGATGGCCTGGGCAACAACCAGACGGTGTGGTGGTGCCTGATGAGCGGCAACTACGGTCGCCTCGCCGACCACCTCGTCGACCTCCCGGGCGCTCCTGAGCGCACGCGCGACGAGAAGATCGCCTGGCTGCAGAGCCGCACGCAGGGCCAGCGGGGCGCGCTGCCCGCGTTCTTCGCGCTCGAGCCCCTCGCGCTCGAGGTCTCGGCCAAGTAGCCGCTGCCGCTCCTTCGCGTGCCGAGGGCGTCCGCGCGAGGTAGGCGGCGGCCATGTTCCTGCTCGTTCCAGCACTCGCACTCGCCACCACGCCCTGCGGCGAGCCCTTGAGCGCCGATGGTCCGACCGTCCACCTCGTCACGGTCGGCCCAGCCGCTATGATCGACAAGACCTTCGGCCACACCAGTCTGTACGTCCAGGACCCGTCGTCCGGCATCGACACGGTCTACAACTACGGCTTCTACGGTGGCTATGGCCCCGATGCCATCCGGGACTTCGTGCTGGGTCAGCAGCGCTACTGGCTCCAGACCCGCGCCTGGAGCGTCGAGGTCGACAAGTACCGCCGCGAGGAGCGGCGCCTGCACGTACAGCGCCTGGCGCTCGATCCGGCCGCCGCCGCGACCCTGGTCTCGACCCTGGCCTACATGGACGACGATTCCCGCCGTCACTACGACTACCACTGGTACGCCGAGAACTGCACGACCAAGGTACGGGATCTCCTCGACACGGCCCTGGGTGGCGCCCTGTCAGAGCAGCTCGGCGGCCCGAGTGGAACGACCCAGCGCTTCGAGGTCCTGCGTCACATCCACACCGTGCCCTGGGCCTGGTACGGCCTGTCCTGGGGTGCCTCTGCACGGACCGACCAAGAGCTGTCCCAGTACGAGGCCGCATTCCTTCCGGACACGCTGCACGACGCCGTGCAGACCATCACCCTCGACGGGCGGTCCCTGGTCGCCAGCGAGTGCGAGATCCTCTCCACGGAGCTTCCCGAGCCCCTCCCGCGTCCTCCGAATCGGGCCCCGCTCCTCGCCGGGCTCGGCGCCCTGTGGGGGGCTGCCGTGGCTGGCGCTCCCCGACCGCTCGCCGGTGGCGCCTATGGACTGCACGCGCTCCTCGCGACCCTCGCTGGCTGCGCGAGCGTCTTCCTCTGGGTGTTCAGCCACACCGAGGCGTACTGGGCCAACTCGCACCTGCTGCTCTCGAGCCCCCTGCACGTCCTGGGGATCCTGGCCGCGTGGTGGCTCGCCCGGGGCGATGCCCGTGCCACGCCCGCCCTCGGTGGCCTCCTTGGACTCGGGCTCGTCGGCGTGCTGGTCGGCCTGGTCAGCGGCAAGCCCACCCTCGGCTGGGCGGGCTTCTTCCTGCTGCCGCTCGTCGGAGCACTCGTCCGCGATCGACGCTGATCAGCGCAGGCGGTCGACCACGGCCACGAGCGGGTCGATCGTCGTCGCGCCGAGGTGCTTGGAGCGTGCGGGGCACCAGCCGTGGTGCGGGTCGGGGTGGTCGGCGTTGTCCTTGAACGGCATCTCGAGCGTCATCGCGAGACAGTCGAAGCGCTGCGCGATCTGGTTCGTGCACATCGTCATGTTGCCCTGCCCAGGCTTGTCGATCGGGTAGCCGTGCACCTTCTGAAAGTCAGGGTTGGCGGACATGTAGGCCGTCCTGAAGGCCGCATCGAGCCCGGCGAGTCGCTCGGACCATCCGGGGATGCCCTCGGCACCGCTGATGAAGTTGTAGGGAAGCTCCTCGTCCCCGTGGACGTCGAGGCACAGATCGCAGCCCGTCGCGTCCATCGCCGCGAGCACGTGGAAGACCTCCGGGCTGCGCTCGACGGTGGGCGCGTGCCACTCGCGGTTGAGGTTCGCCCCCGCTGCGTTGCAGCGAAGGTGGCCACGCGTGCTGCCATCGGGGTTCATGTTCGGCACGACGTGCACCGTCGCCTTGGACCGGAGGGAGCGAGCCAGCGCATCGGCCGGATCGAGGAGCCTCTGGAGGAAGCCCTCCATCCACCACTCGGCCATGGACTCTCCGGGGTGCTGGCGCGCGATCACCCACAGCACCCGCTCGCCCGTGCCGACCGTCACCCGGTCCAGATCACGGCCGTCCACCGTGGTGCCGAGACGATCGACCTTCGCCAGCGGGCTCGCCTGGCACCGCGCCAGCAGGTCGGCGTGCCGCTCCAAGCTGTAGGGCGCGAAGTAGCTGTACCAGGCCAGGTCGGCGTCCGGCGTGTGGCGGATCACCAGGCTCCCGTCCTCGTAGGCGGTGTCGACCCGGCGGTACGTGTGCCGATCGGTCGTGCAGACCGCCCGGTAGCCCGACCAGGCCTTGGGGTAGGACGCTGCGTGCGCATTGGTCAGCCGAAAGACGCAGGGCTGGCCCTTCGCTCCCGCCACCCGGAAGTGAAACCACTGCATGTGCTCGTCGCCCGCGTCCTTGCGGATCGCCAGCTGAACGTCCGACGGATCGGACGCGTCGAGGACCTCGATGTTGCCACTGTCGAATGCCGACGAGATGTGCATGCCTGCCTCCCTGGACTGGGCACGTAGCATCCCCGCGGCCGCCCGCTAGGCCCCGAAGCGGATGGCCTCGAAGCCGAACCGCTCGCGAATCGCATCGAGCGCCGGCCCCACCGCCGGGGACCCGGAGGCGAGCGGGAGCGCGAGCTGTGGCTCCGGACTGACGAGACGCGACAGCTGCACCCCGACGAGTCGAACGGGTCGACGATCCCAGTGCGCTCGAAACAGCTCCACGACGGCGCTGCTGATGGCGAGGTCGTCAGCACTCGGCGTGATCGAGCGGGCACGGGTGATCGTGTGGAAATCAGCAGACCGGAGCTTCACAGACACACTTCGTGCACGGATGCCACGGCGCCGCGCCCGCCAGCACACCCGCTGCGCGAGGGCCCGCAGCTGCGCCTCGACGCGCTCGCCCCGAGCGACGTTCCGCGCGAACGTGCGCTCGTTGGAGAGGCTTCCGTGCGTGGCACCCGCAGGATCATGCTCCCGAAAAGCGGGACGGTCGGCGCTGAGTCGAGCCGGCCTCAGCAACCGTCGACGAACGCTCGCGGACAAGTCGCCGAAGCGAGCCCGCAGCGGACCTGAAGGCAGCTCGAGCAGCTGCCCGAGCGTGTGGATGCCGGCGCCGACCAGCCTGGTCTCGCCCGCAGGCCCGATGCCGGGGAGCGCGCGCACTGGACGCTCCCACACGAAGGGAAGCTCCTGGCCGACGGGCACCATGCACACCCCCGCAGGCTTGGCATCGCGACTCGCCATCTTCGCGACCACCCGCGTGCCCCCGATGCCTGCACTCGCCGGTAGGCCGACCTCGTCCTGGATCGCCTGGCGCATCTGGCGGACCGCCCGTCGAATCGCCTGATCGCCGTCGACGTCGTCGGGCTGCGCGTACAGTCGCTCGCACCCTCGAAAGTCCAAGAAGAACTCATCGATGCTGGCCGTCTGGACCTCTGGAGAGAAGCGCTCCAAGACCGCCCGCACCTGCTTCGCATAGGGCCCGTAGACCCCGTGCCGCGTGGGCCGGAACACGGCATGGGGTGCGAGCCGCCGCGCCTCGGACATGGGCATGCCGGAGCGCACACCGAGCGGACGAACCTCGTAGCTCGCGGCCGTGACCACTCCTCGCTGGCCCGTGCGTCCCCCGACCACCACAGGAAGCCCCTGTAGGGACGGGTCGAGCAGTCGCTCGACCGACACGAAGAAGGTGTCGAGATCGAGACAGCAGATCCGAGCAGCCGGCCGCAGCCTGGGCATCTTCGTCCCCCACGGCATGAACATACGTTCATTGTGGGGTCAGAGGCAACCCGTGGGGTCTCAGTCTGCGATCCTGTTGGCGGAACTCGTCAGACCGCCGCCTCATGTCAGTCGGCCGGTCGATCCTCTACGGGCATCTCCTCGATCCCGTGGGCCCCCTGCCTCAGCTTCGTCACCCGCTCCTCGGCGGCGTCGAGCTGATCGTGGCAGCGCTCAGCCAGCGCCACACCCTCCTCGTAGAGGGTGAGCGCATCCTCGAGCGCGAGCTCTCCCGACTCGATGCGACGCACCCGCTCCTCCAGAGCAGCGAGCGCCTCTTCGAACCCCAGCCCCTCGGCCATGGCCCGGCTCACTCGAGCACCTTGATGCGCTCGATGCGGTCGAGGAGGTACGTGCGGCGGGCGTCTTCCTCCCGGTCGAGTCCGACCAGGACGGGTGCGTCCGCCTTGAAGGCCATGCGCTGTGGCTGAACCTTCAGGTGCAGCCGCTGACCCGACTTGGCGAGGTAGACCATCTCCACGTCGCAGTCCTTGGACATCGCGATCTCCAGCTCCATGCGTGCCTCCGCCGCAGTGACCTTGGGGGGCTGCTTCGGCTTCGCCCCTCGCTTGCTCGCGACCTTGGTCCCCGGCACGGCCCGCAGAGCCTCCGGCTGGACGAGCTTCGTCGCGCGCTGAACGGGGTCGAGCGTCATCGAGCGTGCCTCGGCGACCATGCGGTGCAGCGCCTGCCGTGCGCCCACCTGCTCGGGGTCGCCCGGGTAGTTCCGCACGTCTCTGGAGGGGTTGAAGCCGACCTCCTGGAGCGCCCTGGCGATGTCGTCACGCTTGGTGCGATCGACCGCGTACAGCCCCGGCGCAAAGCGGTGGAGGATGTAGGGCTTGATCGCCTTGTTGCCCTCGAAGCGTCGAATCTGGGACCGGTGGACCGTGAGGACCATCAGGTCGTGGAACTCCACGTCACCGCGGTGCCCGATCCAGCCCTTCAGCGTCTGCTCGACGTTCTCGGGCAGTCCGATCTGGCTGTTGTCGCGCAGGAACTGCAGCGCGTCGTCACGACGCCAGCCGCGCTCCAGCGCACGCTCGACCGACAGCTCGGTGATCTTGTAGGTGTTGGCCCGGTCACAGCCCGTCAAGTCGGCGAGCTCACCGATGCGGAACAGCAAGATCGGCGCGAGTCCGGCCGGCGCCATGATCTCGAAGGCCGGCGTCAGGTAGAACTGCATGAAGCCTTCGTCCGCCGAGGGCTCCAGGAGCTGACGCCCCCGAGGAGACAGCCGGTAGAACTTCTCCTGGCCCCAGCGTCCCATCTCGAGGATGCCGGCCCGCACCAGCGGTGCGAAGGAGTAGCTCTCGCGCTCCATGGTCCGGGTCGCGGCCCAGGTTCCGCGCTTGTAGCGCTCCCGCCAGTCCTCGCCGCGCTTCCAGCGGCGGTACAGCGCGACCAGCGGACGCTCTGCCACCCAGCCCGCCTCGACCTCCTTGGTCACCGCATGGACGGCCCAGAGGATCCACTCGGCCATCGAGAAGCGCTTGTCGAGCGCTCGGAAGATCAGATCGCGCTGATCCTCGGCCTCGAGCTGGAGCCACTCCTCCATCACGTCGTTGTTCAGCGACAGGTACTCGCCACGGAGCTCGACCATGCCGTGCATCAGCAGGAAGTCGAGGTGGAACTGGAACAGCTCGGAGTCCGTCGTCCAGATCTGCGAGAAGAAGGCGTCCATCTCCTCCTTGTCGTGACGGTAGATCTCGTGCCGCTGGGTCAGGCGCGGCGAGCGCTGATCGATGTAGGTCGAGAGGGAGGTGATCGAGAACTCGAGCGGCGGGCAGAACGGCACGGCGTCCAGGACCTGCACATCCGCATGCTCGAACACGGGCAGCGCGAGATCGACCTCGAGCGCCGCGAGCAGACCGTCGATCAGCGGCTCCGGCACGATGTAGAAGAACTCGCCGTCCTGCTCGGGACTCGCGAACACGACCCCGCGGTTGGCGAGCACGCTCATGGTGCGCTTCCACTCGCGCTCGTGCTGGCCGTAGGAGAGGACGAGCTCGTGGTGCAGCTCGTCCGCATGGGCCACGCCACCCGCCTGGAGGAGCGCGGCGAGCGCCTTGCGGTCCCGCTCGTGGAGCTGCTTGAGCAGCGTCGACAGGCGAGTGCCCTGCGCGATCGCCTTGGTGGCGAGCTGGATCATTCGATCCGACCCCGACACCCGGTTCGGCTGACCGCCGAGCCCTCGGTAGAGCGCCGAGAGCAGCGGCTCGGGCATCGACTCGAGGTAGGCGGTGAGGCCATCGACCTCGTCCCTCGACAAGCGACGGCGACGTCCGCCCACAGAGCCCGGAGAGCCCCGGCGCGAGCGTGTGCCGCGCTTCTTGTGGGGATTGCGCCCAGACGACGGCACACTCACCACCGAGGTGGTCACCTCGACGGACTGCCTGCGCCCGGTTCGACGCACGATCTCGCTCGTGCTCGTGCCGCTTCCCCCACTCCCGGGGGATGCGGTCGCCGAGCGTCCGCCACTGCCCCCCGAGCCACCACCACTTCCGCCGCGACGACGACGGCGGCGACGACGACGACGCTTGGAGCTTCCGGTGCCCTGGGCCTGACCTTCGGATTCGGACATCACGTTCCTGTGTCCAGGCGTGAGCCCGGACGCCGCCGAGAGGCGGCCTCTGCGGAGTACACCTATTTGGCGGCGTATTCCTCGATGTAGTAGCGATACCCCTGCTCGGTGAGGAACAGCTGGCGCTTCATGGCGAACTCCTGCTCCTTCGAGTCGGTGGTGATGACAGTGTAGAAGAATGCGTCGCTCTCCTTCGGTCGGAGGATGCGGCCGAGGCGCTGAGCCTCCTCCTGCCGCGACCCGAAGGAGCCACTCACCTGGATCGCCACGTTGGCGTCGGGCAGATCGATGGCGAAGTTCGCCACCTTGCTGACGACGAGGCGCTTGACCCGGCCCTCGCGGAAGGCCGCGAACAAGCGGTCGCGCTCACGATGGCGGGTTTTTCCGGTGATCAGCGGAGCGTCGAGCTCCTTGGCCAGCTGCTGGAGCTGCCCGAGGTAGGTGCCGATGATCAGCACCAGATCGTCCGAGTGGCGCTCCACGAGCGTGCGGACGACGTCGATCTTCACCGGGTTCTCGGAGGCCTGGCGGAACTTCTGGTTCTCGTTCGAGGCCTCGTACCGGTCGCGGTCGCGCGGCCGGAACGGGACGCGAACCTCGTAGCACCGGGCCTCAGCGACGAAGCCCTGCTTCTCGAGGAGCTGCCAGGGTAGATCGTAGCGCTTCGGGCCGACGAGGCTGAAGACATCACCCTCGCGACCGTCCTCGCGAACCAGCGTGGCCGTGACTCCGAGTCGTCGACAGCCTTGGAGCTCGGCGGTGGCGCCAAACACCGGTGCCGGCAGCAGGTGGACCTCGTCGTAGACCAGCAGACCCCAGTTCTGGTCGCGGAACAGGTGCAGGTGCTCGTAGTCGTGCTTCTTCGAGCGCCGCCAGGTGAGCACCTGGTAGGTCGCGACCGTGACCGGGCAAATCCGCTTCTCGGAGCCGCTGTAGACGCCGACCTGGTCCTTGGTGAGGGTGGTCTTGTCAAGCAGCTCACGCACCCACTGGTTCACGGCCGTCTGGTTGTTGCACAGGATCAGCGTGTGCGTCTTCACGGTGGCCATGGCGAGCATGGACACGATGGTCTTGCCCGCTCCACAGGGCAGCACGACGACGCCGTGCCCACCGGCGGGCTGACCGTCCATGAACCAGCGCTCGACCGCCTCGACCTGGTAGTGCCTCGGCGCGAAGTCCTTCCCGTTGCCGACCATGCGCTCCCGCAGGCGCATCTGCAGGGAATCTCCCTCGTTGAAGCCAGCGAGATCTTCGATCGGCCAGCTCTCGAGCAGCGCTCGCTGCTTGAAGAGCCCACGCATGCCTGCGTCGATCTTCCAGTCTCGGCGACCATCGCGCTGGATCAGCTCACGACCCACCTCGGTCTGGCGGACGACCAGCTTCTCGACGTACAGCGTGGCGAAGGTGATGCGGATCGACTGGGGGTCGGTCGGGTGCGGATGCAGCTGCACCAGGCCGTACCGACTCACGGTGTCGTCGATCTGCTGCTCGACCGCCTCGGGAATGTCGAACTTCGAGAGCCCGCGGAGGGTCTCCACCACCTCGTCACGGCTCATGCCGGCCGAGGCAGCATTCCAGAGCGACAGGGGCGTGATCCGGTAGGTGTGCAGGAGCTCGGGCGAGCTCTCGAGCTCGGCGAAGCGCGCCAGGAAGTCACGCGCGCGATCGAACTCGGCGTGGCGCGTCTCGAGCAGGACCTTTCCATCGCCTTGGACGATGACCGGATTTGCCGGATTCATCTGCATAGAGTGTCCTCGACCTGCAGGAGTACGCCGTGTCGCGCTCGCACACGGCTGCTCCAGAGGTGGACCCGCGACATCAGTGGAGCGCCCCGATGCGCTTCTGACCCTGCACACCACCTGGCGCCGACCGCAGCACAGTGCGCGGACGGAGTGAGGTCACGGCTCGTGGACAGAGCCCACGGAGTGCGATGGTGATCGAAGACAGTCCAGGTCTCCTGTGCGACTCTGGAGAACGAGCCGCGAAGCCTGAAGTAGAGCTGGACCTGTGACAGGCCCCGTGCTCGGCAGGGTTCGGGGAGCGAGCGGCGGGCGCCGCGTTCGCGGGAGTGGTTGTGGGATCCAGGAATGGACACCGCACGTCACGACGCCGATCTTACTCTCTCAGGCCCTCATGTCAAGCCGTCACATGCTTAACCGCCCCGAACGTAGCGGATAGACCGGTTCTATACCCCCCTTCAGGACCACGCCGGCTCGTGCGTCCTGGGCCTGGCGGCTGCCCTCCCGAGGGCACGGCTTGCGCCGTGGAGGCCCCCAAGGCTGGCGAGAGTCGCCGCAGATCGCCGACGTAGCGGATAGAGCCCGCTCGGAGCTTCGATGGACCTGCCTCTGCTCAAGCTGGACTCACCCGGCACCGCCTCTCGTGCAGAGGTGGGTGGCAAGGCTGCGCCCCTCACGCTCCTCGCCGACGCGGGGCTCCCAGTTCCACCCGGTGTGATCCTGCCCCGGAGCGCCTTCCGCTGGGCCCTCGCTGACGCGGGGCTGCTGGCTGCAGCTCGCGCCGTCTCCTCCACCGGCAGCTCCGGCGATGCGGCGTCTCTGCACCGGGCAATCCTCTCCATGCCCTTGCCGCAGGGCTGGTCGGCCGCCCTCGCCCGCGCGGTCGCTCGGCTGGGCGGGCGCGTGGCGGTGCGCTCGAGCGGGGTCGACGAGGACGGCGCGAAGCGCTCCTTCGCTGGGCAGCACCACACCAGCCTGCACGTCGGTCCTGACGATGTGGAAGACGCCGTCCGGGCGTGCTGGGCATCGCTATATGCTCCGGAGGCTCTGGCCTATCGTGGCTCGAGCGGTCCAGCGATCGCCGGGATGGCCGTCCTCATCCAGCAGATGATCGAGCCGCGCACAGCGGGCGTCCTCTTCACCATCGATCCCGTCTCCGGATCGTGGCGCGAGATGGTAGTCGAAGCGGTCTGGGGCACGGGAGAGCCTCTGGTCTCGGGACGTGTCGCGCCGCACTGGTTCCGTGTTCGCCGACCCAGACGGCTTCCGCGCGGACTCTCACGGCTCGCGGGTCGGATCCGCCTCCGGGTGATCGACTCCGCACTTCCCTCCCTCCCAGGCGGAGAGGGCCCCACGCTCTCCCCCTCACGCGTCACGCGTCTCTGCCGCCTGGGCTTGCGGGTCGAGCGGCGCTTCGGCGGTCCTCAAGACATCGAGTGGGCAGAGGACGCGGAGGGACGCTTCTGGATTCTTCAGTCGCGGCCCGTGACGACCGGCGGACAGGCAGAGCGTCGTCGGGATGTTCTATGGACCCGGCGCTTCGTCGGAGAGCGCTGGCCCGAGCCCGCCACGCCGCTCGGCTGGTCGCTGATGCACCCGCTGCTCGAGCACTTCATCGCCTATCCGGAGGTCCAGCAGCGCTACCTCGGCGGGGGCCCCTCGCTCCGCCTCGTTCAGGGGCGCCCCTACGTCAACGCGACCATCTTTCGGCACCTCGCGTTCAAGCTTCCGGGCAGGCCCCCGCCGTCCTTCATGGCCGAGCTGGTGCCGCCAGACGAGGAGGCTGCGTGGCGAAGGCAACTCGCCATGGCACCGGATCTGTCCGTCTACGCCGCCGTGCTGCGGACCACCTGGCGAGAGCGTCGCTGGGAGCGCTTCGAGTGGAATCCACTCACCAACCCGATCGCCTGGGAGCGCTACCGTGCACAGCTGGCAGCCGCCCTCCCACGCATCAGCCGAACACCCTCGGATCCGGAAGACGGACTGCGCCTGGTCGATCGTCACATCGAGCTGGTGCGGACCTACATCGGGGTCCACGTGTGCTCCCTGCTCTTCGCGAACCTCACGTGGCAGCTCCTCGACGGAGCCCTCTCCGAGTGGCTGCCCGACCGCTCTGCGCGCCTGATGGATGCACTCGCGACCTGTCCTCCGGGAAATCGCACGCTGGAGACCAACGACGCCCTGTGGACCCTGGCCCACCAGCTGGACGAGACCCACCTCGAGCAGATGGAGGCCGGCCACTTGCCCGAGGGCGTGGCCGGTGCGGCAGTGCGAACCTTCCTCGCCAGCTATGGTCACCGGTCAGAGGCAAGCTGGGAGGTGATGGCCCCACGCTGGAGAGCGCACCCGGAGCGCCTCGCGCCGCTCCTTCGCCTGCAGCAGCGCTCCCCGACTCGGCCGGGTGCCATGGCCGATGCGGCCGAAGAGACCGCCGGAGCCGCGCGCGCCGAGATCGAAGACCAGCTCCAGGGAGCCCGGCACGCGGCGGTCGATCTGTTGATCCATCACACCCGTCGGTACCTCTTGCTGCGGGAAAACCAGCGCTTCTGGTTCGACCGACTCCTCGACTCGCTGCAGCGGGTGCTCCTCTGGTGCGGTGACGAGCTCGTCCGGCGCGGAGAGCTCGAGGTGCGGGACGACGTGGCGTTCGTCACCTGGCCGGAGCTCCGAGACACCCTCTCGGGAGAGCCCTGCGAGCTCGAGACCTGGGTTCGACGACGACGCGAGGCACATGCTGCGAACCAACAGGACGTACCACCGGCGTTCATTCGAGGCGACGATGCTGGACCTCCACCCGCCGAGGCTCTGCGCCTGCAGGGGCTGGCTGTCAGTCCGGGACGAGCCCGTGGTCGCGTTCGCGTCGTGCGCTCCCCGACCGAGGCGACGCGGCTCCAGCCGGGAGAGATTCTCGTCGCGTCGGCCGTGGATCCTGGCTGGACCCCCCTGTTCAGCACCGCTGCCGGCGTCGTCCTGGAGCTGGGCTCCGTGCTCTCCCATGGCGCGGTCGTCGCACGAGAGTACGGACTGCCCTGTGTCGTGAACGTCGACAGGGTGATGCAGCGCCTCCACGACGGTCAGGAGGTGACCATCGACGGGACCCGAGGCACCGTCTTCGTCCACCCCTGACGGCCGCGCACCGCGCTCGTCAGCCCTTGGCCCGCAGCGCAGACCCGAGCATCCGGGCGACCAAGATGCCACCGAGGAAGCCGAACAGGTGAGCCTCCCACGAGATCATCGTGCCGACGGTCGGCAGCACGCCCCAGACCATTCCTCCGAAGGCCCACGTCACGAACGCCGACATGGCGATGGCGCCCGGGCGACGCTCAAACCAGCCACGCGCGAGCAAGAAGCCCAGATAGGCAAAGATCACCCCACTTGCGCCCACGTGCACCGTGTTCACACCACCGATCAGCCAGGCACCTAGGCCGCTCGTCAGCCCACCGACCAGCGAGACCACCCAGAAGTCCATCCGCTTCCGCGCCATGGTCAGAGAGCCGAGGATCACCAAAGACACCGTGTTCACCGCGAGGTGCGTCCAGCTCCCGTGAAGGAACGGCGCGCAGAGGATGCCCCAGAGCCCATCCGCCGTGCGCGGCACGATCCCGTAGCCGGTGAGCAGGCCTCCGAGCACGAAGTTCACAGCTTGCACCGCCCACATCACGCCGACCGTTCCTCCGAGGGTGAGCACGGTCGTGCGCGCCTCGGCGAGCGCTCTCTTCGGACGCTTCGTGATGCTGGCTGCCATACGGTCTCCTGCGGCGTCACACTGTGAACGAACGGTGCACACCTGGTATTGCGCGCGCGGATGGTGACTGGAGCCATTAGACTCCACGTGACCTTCGAGGACTCGACATGCGCTTGATGACAATCGGCATCGCGGTGTGGTTGGTGGGATGCGGCGACGGCTCCAAGGACCGCGAGCCCGTAGCCAACGACACTGGCCTCCCGAGCACTGGCAGCACGACCACGGGCACGGCCACGGGCACGACCGACACGACCGGAACCGGAACCGCGACGGGAACCGGAACCGGAACCGGAACCGGAACCGGCGGAACCGACCCCAGCTACGAGGCGGACTGGTCCAAGTGGCGGCTCTCGGCTGCTGACAAGCACACCTGCCTCCTCGACGCCAGCGGTCGTCCCAACTGCTTCGGCACCGACGAGAAGGGGGAGATGTCCCCGCTCAGCTTCGAGCAGTTCTACGAGATCAGCACCCACCAGACCCACGGCTGCGGTCTGCTCGGCGACACCACCGTCTCGTGCTGGGGCGACGACACCTACGGCCAGTCCAACCCCGGCGACCTCACCTTCTGGAAGCGGGTCAGCACCGGACTGAAGCACTCCTGCGGCATCGACCGCGAGGACAACCTCGTCTGCTGGGGCAGCGACGGCCTCTTCGGCATCGTCACGGCCTCGCCCGAGGGAGTGTTCCTCGAGCCCGCTGCTGGCGATCTCCACGCCTGCGCCATCGCCGAGGACGGCCGCACCGCCTGCTGGGGCGATCCCATCTCGGGCGCGGCCACCAGTCAGCCGGACGCCGAGTTCGTGCAGCTCGACACGTCCCTGAGCCACAGCTGCGGCATCATCGCTCCCGACAACACCATCCGGTGCTGGGGTGACGACGCCTTCGGCCGGGCAAGCCCGCCGCCGGAGGGTGGCTGGGTGTGGGTCGCCACGGGCAAGCTGAACTCCTGCGCTGTGCACGAAGACGGCTACGTCGAGTGCTGGGGCGGTGACCTGCAGGCGCAGTCCACTCCGCCAGACGACATGCCCGACATGCGGCAGGTCGCGTGTGGAAACTCTCACTGCTGCGCGCTCGCCGAGGATCACAGCTACACCTGCTGGGGCGACAACACCTACGGTCAGCTGGGCCTCTGAGCGGGTGAGAGCCCTCCTCCTGGCCACAGCGCTCACAGCCTGCGCCAGCTCGCCTCCGACGGAACGAGAGCGAGGCCAGGCCAGTGACGAGGTGTGCGAGAGCAGCGACGTGCCGGGCTGGGACACGGTCCAGCCCATCCTCGACCAGTGGTGCACGTCGTGCCATGCAGCCGACCTACAGGGCGCAGCGCGGGGCGGGGCCCCCGAGGGCCTCAACTTCGAATCCTGGTCAACGGCTGCAGAGTGGGCGGCCGACATCGGCGCATCCGTGGGTCCCGGGGGCACGATGCCTCCTCTCGGCGGCATGTCGCAGGCCGAGCGCGACCTCGTCCGCGCCTGGGCAAGCTGCGGTGCACCGGGCTCGGAGGCACCGCTGCCGTCCTGCGACGCCCCCCAGCCGTACCCGGGAGATCTGTTCGTCCTCATGGAGGCCGACACCCACGGCTTCTGCGAGCACTACAACGCCATCGACGGCAAGCTGCAGCTCGTCGGTCTCGGCGTCGACGCTCTCGACTGCCTGTGCGAAGTCACCGGCGACCTCGTGGTGTCGAGCCCCTGGGTGACCGACCTCTCTCTGCCGCACCTACGCTCCATCGGGGGCAACCTGTCGGCCATCGGCCAGACCAACCTCAGGGCTGTCGATCTCCCGAGCTTGGACGCCGTCGGCGGGGAGCTCCGGCTCGTCGAGGACGACCTCCAGAGTGTGTCCCTCCCGCGCCTCGCGAGCGTTGGAGCCAGCCTGCTGCTTCAAGACGACGCCACGCTCGAGGAGTTGGTCCTTCCTGACCTGACGACCATCGGTGGCAGTCTGGTCGTCACGAGCAACGACGCCCTCACCCGAGTCGAGCTTCCCGAGCTCACCGAGATCGCCGTGAGCGTGGACTTCGAGGCCGACCCTGCGCTGGTCGCGCTCGATGTCTCGAGCCTGCGTGACGTGAGGGGGTCACTGGCCTTGGTCGATCTGGCAGAGCTGTCGACCCTGACGTGGCCTTCCCTCGAAGAGATCGGCAGAAGCCTGGAGGTCATCGACTGCGACGCACTCGAGACACTCGAGAGCCCACCAGCACTCGGCGCCATCGGCGACGATCTGCGCATCCGCTCGAATGCCAGCCTCCTCTCGGTGGACGGCTTCGATGGCATCTCACGCCTCGGCACGCTCTCCATCGCCGAGAACCGCTCGCTGGAGCGAATCAACGACTTCAGCGGTCTGCAGCGTATCGACGTGCAGCTGACCCTGGCCGAGAACGAGACTCTGCGCACCCTGCCACAGCTCCCGATGCTCCAGTCACTCGGTGACCGCATGGAGATCGTGGCCAATCCCGCGCTCGAGCGCATCGAGGGCTTCGACGGGCTCGAGACAACCCTGGCGACCCTGATCATCTCGGACAACCCCCTGCTCACCGAGGTGGATGGCCTGCGCTCACTCCGAGCCAGCGGGGAGCTCTCCCTGCTCCGCCTGTCGGCTCTGGAGCACATCGACGGCCTCGCGAGACTGACGGTCGCGAAGTCAGTCTCCGTCGAGGGCACCGGCCTCACGGACCTTCGCGGGCTCGCAGGGCTCGAGGTGGTAGAGGGTGACCTCGAGGTCCTGTTCAACACCGCGCTCGTCGACATCACTGACCTCGGCGGCGTGCAGGCGATCGGCCGGGATCTCCAGGTGGGCGAGAACCCCGTCCTCCCCGAGCGCGCGATCTGGGACCTCCTCGAGGTCCTCGGTGAGGACACGGTCGGAGGCACGATCTACGTCGATGGCAACGCGCTGTGAGCGCATGCTGCGGTTCCGCCTCACACGGACTTGACGCGACCTAGACGCCCGCATATCCGCCCGCCCCAATGGAGGGCCCATGGCACGTGCCACCCTGACCGCCACCACCGTGCTGGTCGCCGTCGACTGGAACGACCGGTGGGAGTACACCGTGCGACACGGCGTCGCCCAGGCGCGCGCGCTCGGTGCCAAGCTCCACATCATCCATGTCTGTGAGCCGATGCACTGGCTCCTCCGACGGGTCATGGACTCCGAGAGCATCGAAGAGCAGCGCACCCATCGTCGTGCCCTGTCCGAAGAGAACCTGGAGCGCGCCGTCGCTCTCGCCGATGGCCTGCATGTCACCACCGAGACGCGTGAGGGCAAGCCGACCGTCCAGGTCCTCGAGGCAGTCACGGCAACCGCTGCAGGCCTGCTCGTTCTCGGTACGGACGGCCCCCGAGATGCGGCCTCCATCCTCCTCGGTGGCACCACAGAGCGCCTGCTCCGCCTGTCCCCGATTCCGGTCTACATCGCTTGGCCGGGCCCACCCGCACCCATCAAGCACGTCATCGTGCCCACCGGGCTGGGCCCGAGCGGGACCACCGCGGTCGAGGTCGGCCTCGGATGCCTCGAGGGCACCGAGGGCACGCTCACCGCCCTGCACATGGTGGCGCTGCCCAGCGTCATGCGCGCCTACAGCGGAAATGTGCTTGCCCTGCGAGCGCAGATCGAGACCCGAGCCCGCGCCGAGCTCGACGCACACGTCAAGACCTTCCGCACGACAGAAGGGGATGGCCGCGTGACCGCGGCTCTCGAGACCAACCTCGAGACCGTGCCCGCCGAGCAGAGCATCGCCAACCGTGCCCGAGCCGAGGGAGCCGAGCTCATCTGCTTCGCGCTCGGTGGTCGCCGCCTTGATCACGGGCTGATTATCGGCAGCGTCTCTCAGCGCCTCATTCGCGTGTTGCCGTGCAGCCTGCTCGCACTCCCCGATGCCTGGGTGTCCGCGCAGAGCTGATCGCCCCGCCGAGGAGCGTGCTCAGCATCGCGAGTCAGCCGGCTAGCCATGCCGAACGACCCCTGTTGGCAGCCTGTGGACAACCTTGCGGTTCGTCTTGAAGAGCCGAGCTTTGTCCAGAATTTCTGCAAAAATCTACTCTAGGGAATACTGAGAATAATCCGAGCATGGGAGTGGACACGTCAACGTCAACGTAGCCTGAGATCTCCAGGAGAAGCGGGCTCCACACAAGGGCGCTGTTCTTCGGTAGACTGTGGGTGGAGGTCGGCCATGATCCAGTGTACTTCTTGTGACCGTCACTACAGGCAGCAGGAGTCGACCTGCCCCTTCTGCAGTCGCCCAAGCACACTGCGCCGAGGCATGCACGCCGTCGGAGGTGTCGTGACCACCCTCGTGCTGTCCGCATGCTACGGCGCGCCAATCCCTGACTACAAGCTCGAGACGGCCGACACGAACGACACCAGCGCCAGCATCGATGCCGACGGCGACAGCTTCACGAGCGACGTCGACTGCGACGACACCGATGCCGCCATCAACCCGGGTGCCGAGGAGATCTGCGACGATCTGCTCGACAACGACTGTGATGACCTCGTCGACGCGGAAGACACCGAAGACTGCCAGTGAGGCTCCTGACCGCGGAGCTCCCACGGTGACCGCGCTGAGGCTGCCGTAGGACTCTGAGGTAGAGCCGATCGGAGAACGACCCGGCGACCGAAATCCCTTGATTAGATGCGATACGCATATATGCTGATTGCATCTAAGAAGGAGTCGCTGATGGCCGAGATTCGAAGTCTCCTGCTCTGGTCTCACCTTCGGTCCGAGGCCAGTCGCCATGTGCTGCAGTACCGCCGCGGGGAGACTGTCCGCAGCGGCCGAGGTCTTGCCTTCTGGTTCGCTCCCTGGTCCTCCTCCATCGCAGAGGTGCCGATCGACGACCAGGAGCTCACCCTCCTGATGCGCGGACGCTCCGCCGACTTTCAGGAGCTCACCGTGCAGGGTGTGCTGCAGTGGCGCGTTCGGGATCCGGAGGCACTGGCGTCTCGCCTCGACTTCACCCTAGACCTCTCGACAGGTCGTCACGCGGCCCAGCCTCTCGAGCAGGTGGCCAATCTGCTCACCGAGAAGGCCCAGCAGATCACCGGCGACACCCTGGCAGAGGCCTCCCTGGCAGAGGTGCTCGAGCACGGCGTCGGCCGCCTGCGAGCACGCATCCATAAGGCCCTCGCGGAGTCTGGCGCTCTCGCCATCCTGGGGGTCGAGCTGGTCTCCGTCGCCGTCCGCTCCATCCGTCCCATCGCTGAGGTGGAGCGTGCTCTGCAGGTAACCACACGCGAGCGCATCCAGCAGGATGCCGACAAGGCGACCTTCGAGCGTCGCGCACTGGCCGTCGAGCGGGAGCGGGCGATTGCCGAGAACGAGCTGCAGAACAAGATCGAGCTGGCCAAGCGCACAGAGACCCTGATCGCACAGGAGGCGAAGAACGCCCGGCGGAGGGTGACCGAGCACGCAGAGAACGAGCGCCTGCAGGCACTCGCGGCCGCCGAGCGAAAGCGTGTCGAGACAGAGGCCGAGGCCGAGGCCATCCGCGCTCTGGAGGAGGCACGCAACGCGACCGAGGAGGCCAACGTCGCAATCTACCGTGACCTTGCTCCGGAGGTCCTCCTCGGCCTCGCAGCCCGCGAGATGGCAGGACAGCTGCCGTCCATCGGCCAGCTCACGGTCACACCAGACCTCGTCTCACGCGCCCTCGCCCGCTTGGACGGGTGAGGCAGCCTGGAGTCCAACGTGGAGCCTCGAGTCGTCATCGTCACCCGCCCCACTCCCTATGACGTGCTGCTTGCTCGACACGCCACGCACGGGCAGGTCGCCTGGTTTCTGTCCACACGTGGTCAGAGCCCAGAGCCCTTTCTCGCCGGGCACCGGGCTCAGTCCGTCGCCATCGCCCGAGTCCTCGAGGCCACCCCTCCCACCTGGCGCCACACGAGGGTCGAGCGCGACTCCCTGGACCGGTTCCTGTTCGAGCCCGACGACATCGTGGTCGCCGTCGGTCAGGATGGCCTCGTCCCGAACGTCGCCAAGTATCTTCAGGATCAGCCCGTTCTGGGCGTGACACCCGATCCGGCTACCTTCTGCGGCGTCCTGGTCCGACACTCCCCAGCAGCCGTCGCCGATCTGCTCGCCGACCTTCATGCAGGCCGAGCCACCCTCGAGGCCCGCACGATGGTTCGAGCACGCACGGACGACGGCCAGACCCTGCTCGCCCTGAACGAGATCTTCGTCGGGCATCGCTCCCATCAGTCGGCACGCTACGTCCTGCGACACGGTGACGCGGCCGAGCGCCAGAGCTCGTCTGGACTGATCGTGACGAGCGGCACGGGGGCCACCGGCTGGGCGCGCTCCATCCACGCCTGCCACCAGTCGGGACTGACCATGCCGAGCCCAGAGGACCCAGAGCTCGCATACTTCGTGCGGGAGGCCTGGGAATCACAGTCGACCGGCGCGAGCCTCACGGAGGGCATCCTCCATGACGAGGAGGTGAGCGTCACGAGCGAGATGGACGACGGCGTCGTGTTCGGAGATGGCATCGAGACCGACGTGCTCGTCCTCCCGTGGGCTCGCGAGGTGAGGATCTCCCGCGCGCCGCGCGCGCTGCGCCTCGTGGCGTGAGAGCTACTCCTCCTGCCAGACCACCTCGAACTCCAGCTTGTCGAGATCTGCGTACACATACACACACCAGCCCGCGAGCCCATCGAGGAGGTCGTCCGTGAGCTGCAGCACGAAGCGGTAGCGCCCGGGAAGGGAGAGGTCATCCTGCAGGAAGGCCGGCTGCCCGCCGAGCTTGCTCGCCGCATGCCAGACCTTGTGCGTCCTGGTAGGTCCATACTCGACATCGTGGAATGGACGCAGTCGCAGCGCACGGTAGCACTGCTGGCGAGAGTCCCAGCCACGCTGTCGAACGTCCTCTTCGACCAAGAGCTCCACTCGCCCTGGGCTGTCGGGCCCCGTGCCCAAGTAGACAGCGATCGCCGTGTGCGGCTCCTGCAGCGGCAGAAAGGCCTTGTTCGCCCGCAGAGTGACTGCCCTCACGCCCGGATCGACCACTCGAAGGAATGCCCCCGGGACCTCATCATCCCTCGCGCAAGCCCCAAACCTCCACGACGAGTGCAGGTCTGCGGGAGAGAGCGCTGCCCACGCCAGACGCAGGCAGGGCCGCCCGCCCTCCACCTTCGGCGGTGGCGGCCCGAGCCCCTCTGCTCGAGGAAGCGGCGTCGGAGGAGAGACCTCCGCCGGGGCGTTCCTGTCAGCACGCTCCAGGAGGCTCTGCGCCTCGCTGAGGCGCTCCATCACCGCCTGCGCATTCTCCCTGAGGGTGCGTGCGGCGGCTCCCCCCGGACCGAGCAAGGCGGGCTGGTAGCCATTCGCCTCGAGCACCTCGAAGGCCTCCGACGTCGTCCTCCCGAAGAGCTGCTTCTTGTAGATGCGAAGTTCCTCGTCCGGGAACGACAAGCTGGAGACCAAGGCGCTCTCTAGGGTCTGGATGAGCCAGGTGCCGATTGCGCGAGCAGCGTCCTTGTCCTCAGACGGTCGCGACGACGGCAGAGCCTCCCGGGTGAGGACGCGAAGGTGCTCCTTGTGGGCCCTCGTGTAGAAGAGGAAGGGTACGTCGGACCATGACGAACGACCCAGCTGGGCGAGCTGCTCTTCGCCACCCGGCACATGAGCCGGCGTGAGGACCAGGACCCGCTTCTCGGGGTCCGTCTCGCTCTGGGCCGTCGCATGAATCCAGTCGGGCCAGCTCGGAAGCTCGTCCAGCGCCGAGGCAAGCCGAACGAGGGCTGCACGGGCAGCGTGCAGCGGCTCACCCCACAGACCGCCTGCCGCCAGCTCAGATCCGTCGCCCTCACCTTGGAGAAAGTCACCTAGACCCAGCAAGACCATCAGGAGGAGGTCTGAATCCGAGGCTGCCACCGGAAGTCCTGTCGGTCCGACCCAGAGCGTGCGACCACGCACCTCCAGGCGATGCCACGGTGCCTCTGTACCGACCTGCCAGCCCGGCGCCGGCGCGCCCGCCGGCGTGACCAACACCGACCCACGAGCCGACTCCATCGTCTCGAAGTCGATCGGCAGGGCGAGTGGTCTCCCGTAAGCACTCTGGCGAATGGAGGGTCGACCGGCCGCGAGCAGCGGCGCGAGGGCCTTGGGAGCTCCTGCGGGTGCGGGTCCAGCCTCCGCCGAGGGCGTCCACCCAACCGCGCCCGCACGCGCGAATGCTCGCAGGGCCGAGACGAGCACCTCGACGGTCATGCCACCTCCATGTGGTTTGTACCATCCGACAGACGCCCTCACGGCACCCGCCGCGAACCATCAGGCCTGCGCTACATCCAGCGGCCTCCCGTCATCGCCCACCAGCCAGAGACGGCGCGCCTCTCGAGCAGCCGAGATGGCGCTGGCGGTGTCGTGCCGCCAGGGTCTCTGTCCTGGTGGCCAGGGGCGGACACCGACCTCCACGACCGCGAGCTCCGCCTGCCCGACGAAGGCTCGCCAGCCCCGTGAGGGAGCCACTGCGGGGAGGAAGGCGATGGTCTGCCCTGCCGCCGTCAGTCGCACACCACAGCCCGCCACCACAGACACCGCGTCGCCATGTGGCTCACCAGCCCGCGCAGGCCGCGTATGCAGCTGAGTGGGACCCAGAGCGATTGGCTGCCCTGCAACGAACACGTCGACCTCGGGCTGTGCGCGATGAGGCCAGCCGCGAGAGAACGCATCGACCAAGGCCATGGACCGCGGCTCACCGACGAGCGAGACCACGGTCAGCGGCCGGTCAGTGGTGCGACTCGCGAGGAGAGGCACCAGCCCGTCGAGCAGGCGGAGGTGACCCGTTGGGAGAATCACCGCGTCCAGCGCGTCGACCGAAGGCCCCAAGCGAGACACGGCCGCCAGAGGCGCCCCGAGGAGTATCTGGTACCCACCGAGGCTCACCCGAAGAGCGCCAATCCACTCGGCACTCAGCTCGTCCTGCCGAAGGTCGAAGCTCACCGTACGTCCATCCTCACCAAGGATGTAGCCCAAGACGCACACGAGGGCCGACCGCAGAGCGGACGACCCTCGAGAGTGAAGGAGAGGCCTAGGCCCCCCGCGAGCTCACTTGCCGGCCTTGCCGATGTCGAGCGGAAGGAACTCGGCACCGTTCGACGCCGTGATCTGGTCCGTACCCTTGTTCTCACCCTTCCAGGTGATGGCGTGGGTCTCGGTGCCGTTGCCCAGGCCCGGGTCGAACTTGACGGTGATCGCCGAGTCGCTGGCCGAGACCACGGTGTACTTGACCGGACCGAACTTCTCGTCGGCGCCGAACTGAACCGTCACGTCGGACTCGGTGAACACGAACTTGTTCTGCTTCATGAGCTTGAGCATGTTCTGCATGTTCTTCTTCTCGGGGCCCTTCATGCCCGCAACCTCGTCGAAGAGCTTCTTCTCGTCGCCCTTGAGCTGGCCGAGCTTCTGCTTCTTCTGCGGCTTGCCGGAGACGGCCGCGTCGATGATCTTGAAGTTGCGCATCTCGGACTGGGGCGGACGCATCTGCCAAGAGCCAATGATCTTGGACTCGGGCTTGGCCTCCTCCTTCTCCTCTTCCTTCTTCTCCTCGTCGCCGCCAGCGTCCTCGCCGACCTCGGCCTCACCGCCACCCATGCAGGCGATGGTCGGGGCGCCCATGAAGAATGCCAGGCCGCCAGCGATCAGGAGGCGGCGCGCGTTGCGCTCGAGAAAGGTGTTCATGATCTCTCCTATGTAGTCGAGGAGCCACGAAAGAAGCTGGGCTCCCTAGCCGGTCCGGGGCTTAGCCGACTTACCCTCGACCGCGCAACTTGCCGGGCCACCAAAAACTGACTCATGCGTCAGATATGGCCCTTGGCACAGGTCGCCGGTGTGGACCGCCACTTCTGCTCCAGGCGCCTAGTTCGACACCCGCACCCCGCCTGCCGACTACGACTCGCCGGGGAGGTGAGATGTTCGGCTGGCTGCGACCCGATCCCGTGAAGCGCCTCGAGCGCCGCTACCAAGCCAAGGTCGAAGAGGCCTACAAAGCGGAGAAGTTCGGAGACCGCGTGGCCCAGGCCGCTCTCTATGCCGAGGCCGACGCCCTGCTGCGCGAGCTCGAGGCCCTGAAGGCACAGCAAGCCTCGAGCTGACGCGTCGGGCGGCCTAGGGGCTCTCAGGGTGCCGAGGGCAGGAGTGCCTCGAGCGCCTTGGTCTCGACCGCCGCAAAGGGTCCGTCGGCCGAGATGTGGGCCAGCTCGACCCGGTCTCGTCCGACAGCCCAGACGACGACCTTCTCGTCCGGGAGGATGTCGCCCGCCTTGACGACGACCTCGGAGCCGTCCGGGAGCACGAGCACCGCGCGCGGTGGCATCGAGCCGGCAAGCGTCGACAGCAGCCGCAGTCCCCACGAGCTGGCCTCGGGTGGCTTCCCTGGGTCCCACACAGGAACCTGCACAGGCACGGGCAGCACCGGAGCAGCGGCTGGGGCAGGCGGCGGCGTCGCCGGTGCGGGTGGCGGACTCGAGAGCTCGTTCGCCGTGACCCCCGCGAGGCGTGCCTGCAGTGCAAGCGGATCCTCACTGTCGGCCTCATCAGCCCCCTCGTCGGGTGGAGCCTCACCGGGTACGAGCGGCTCGGCTTCGACCGTCCCCGCCGGCGCCGCGACAGGCGCAGGACCCGCCACCGTCACCGGCTGGAAGATGCGGCCAGAAGAGGGCATCGACTCACAGGCCACAAGCCCGACCACCATCCATGCCATCCACCGCATCACAGCTCCATGCTCACCAGAAGAGCGGCCACCCGGTTGGGAGATACCACAACATCAGCGCGAAGAGCGCCGGAAGCGTGAGAAGCACACCGACCTGCCGAATGATCGAATCACCGAGAATCTTCTTCGTACCCTGCCAGTCAGACAGCATAACCGCTAGGTAGATCGTCCAGAGAGGCTCGATGGGCAGCCGGAACCTCGTCATGCCGTACACGATAGCGATCGTCGCAAACGTGTACGCGATCGTTCCCGACGCGATGATGCCGAAGGGACCACGGGCTCGCGCCCACAGCCCGAGCGTGCCCCCGAGCATCACCAGCGACGAGAAGGCCGCAGTGTAGACAACCAGGAACTCCTTGAGCACCCAAGGAATACCTCGGAAGTAGCCCCATCGGATGTGCCGGGTCAGGAAGCTGTGCGGATTGACCAGCTGGGCGATGCGCTGTGGAATGCGCGAGGCGAACTCCTCGGGGTTCTCCTGGATCCACTCGCGTGCAGCCTCGGACTCGCACTCCATCGCGAGCACCGGAGACTGCTTGCGCGGGCACGGCTTCCGACCGATCCGAAGGTACTTCTGGAACAGCGGCTGCGTGAGCATGCCGTTGCCATAGTCGAAGGTCAGCGGCGGGTAGTCGTTGTTGCCGAGGTAGAGGACGTGCCCTGAGGTGGCATCGGTCACCAGGAAGCCGCCGTGCTTCTGCGTGCCGTAGACCGAGTACGGAGCCACCGTCACCAGCAGGCCGACGACGAAGCCGATCACGTGACGCCATCCGCCACGGATGCCCTCCATCACGCCCGCCGTCGTGAAGGACCGCGGGAACAGCGCCGCGAGGATGAAGAACGGCGGCAGGTAGGTCGCCATGCCGCGGAACAGCACGGCCCCACCGAGTGCCGCTCCCGACAAGATCGCCCAGCCCCATGGCTTGTCGCGCGAATCGAGGAGCAGCAGCGTCGCGAGCAGGAGGAAGAAGATGTAGATCGTCTCGATCCACAGCGTGTTCGTGAACCACGCAATGGTCGGATTCACAGCAAAGAGCCATGCCGCCCACCGCGCAGCCCCGCGCGTCTTGCCCACGCGATCGCCGAGCAGGTACATCAGCACGATGCTGATCTGCGACATGACGATGTGGACCCACTTCACGGACTGAAACGATCCGGTAGCGACCTTGCCGATGGCCAGCAGGTAGGGAATCCCCGGCGCCGGGAGCCAGCCCTTGCTCGCCGTCGTGAGGCCCTTGCCGCCCACGATCTTGTACGCGATCGAGCGGTAGATACACTCGTCGCGCACACACTCGAGCATCGGCCACACAGCCATCGGAATGACCCGGATCAACGCTCCTACGATGAAGGCGCCCCAGAGCCAGCGATCCGTGTACCACGGGGACTGACCGTCACCCTCCGCCACGACATCCTCCACAGTGCCCAGCCCGTTAGTCCGTCACGGGCCGTCTCACCACTGCGGAGCCATCAAGCGCTCAAGCGAGCCGATGCTTCACGGTCGGCACGCATGGCCGCAATCAGCTCGTCTACCAGAGCCTCCTCGGCCTCCATCTCGGCAAGACGCCGGTGGAACTGGCGACGCCGAGCCACCCCTCCGATGAGCAGGAGAATTCCGCCGACCGCGAACACGGCATCGGTGCTCGTGGCCCAGGACAGACCCAGCGGGATGCCGCTCGACAGTGTCGCTCGGTAGGCGGCCTCGACATCGGGAAGGAACTGCCCGGTTGCGCGGTACAGCGCCCCATCCACCGAGCGGCCTGCCGCAAGCTCTGCAATCAGGACCTGCAGTGCATCCGCACCGTGGGTCACGCGGATCCACTCGATGAAGTCCGCCGACTGCGCATAGGCCAGCTGCGCTCGTGCAGGATCAGCCGGGAAGCCTCGGGTGAGCGACTCAAGGGCAATCGGCCCCCCGAGAGCCATCCCTCGAGCCAAGGTCTGCGTCGTGTGCGGCCCGTTCTGATGGGCTGCAACCTGCGCCACACCCTCCTGCACCCAGTCCGGCACCCGCGCGGGGGCAAACGCCCGGCCCAGGAGGACGTGAACCAGCTCGTGGTCGAGCACCTGCTCCAGCGGCTCGTCTGTAGCAGGCCGGGCACCTGGACCACGCATGAAGATGGCACCCAGCCCAGGGTAGGCGGTCGCGTCGGCCCACGTCGGTGCTCGCCCAGGCTGAAGCGACCGGAAGTGCTTGTCTGACGGGGACACATAGATGTGCACGGTGTCGCCGATGGGGACGCCGAGCTCCAGCGCCAGTCGAGGCAGGGACTCCGAGGCGTGTCGGGCGAGCCTCAGAACCGTCGCGTACTGGTGGGACGCACCATGCACACGCACGAATGGCCCGTGCGCCGTCTCCCAGTCGACCGGAACGGCCGGGATCTCCGGCGGCTCCTCAGGAGCCGCAGCGGACGCCACCCACTCGGCCGCCACGCCACTGCTCGGTGCACCGACGCCGAGCACGAGGCCCGCCGCGAGCATCAGGGTGGCCACTCTGGCTGTCACGGCATGAAGGAGGTGTCGCATGCTTACCCATTCAAGCACAGAGTCACGCACCGACAACCGGAACCCCTCAGAAACGTAGCGTTTCTCTCCCCCACGCCGGCTAAGTCGTTCCTGTTGACTGGAGCCGTGATGGCCAAGCCGATCTCGCTCGCACTGCGCCTCGATGAGCGCCGACCAGACCGTGTCTTCGTGTCCGTGATTCTCGCCCCGCGCGACCCCGATGCCTCGGTCGGCGGCGTTTCTGTACAGATGTTCAGTAGGAGCGGACAATCACTGGGCACTCGCCTGCTGCTCCCCATCGCCGGGCAGCTCTCGCAGACCATGCGGAGCTCTGTCGAGCTACGGACGCTCGATGCACTGCCCACGGGCGCTCGGGTGGTGGCCACCGCGTGGTGGAGCGGCGGCCAGCTCGAGGCCACCTGTCCGACCGATCCGGGGACGGAGCTCGGCTCTCACATGCGGGGAGAGAGTCCGGTCTCCCCATCCGACTCGGACGTCCTCCAGCCCCTTGAGGCTACGGAGCGCGAGCGCATCGCTGCGCTCTTTCCATGGGTCAACGAGCCAATGCTGCCGCCCGACCAGCCCGCCGCCTACTTCGAGCCCGCTCCGGAAGACGACACGGACTCATACGTCGATGAGCTGGCCGATCACTACGAGCTCGACGACGAGTCGGCCGAGTGGCTCAAGGAGCTGATGTCCGAGGACGACTAGATCCGCTGCAGGAGCTCGGACACCAGCTGGTCAGGATCACGGGTGCCATCGAGGACCAGATCGGCATGCTCCCGGCTCGGCTCGACATAGCGCTCGTGCATCGGGCCGACGGTTCGCGCGTACTGCTCACGCACCTCGGCCTCCGTGCGCCCACGCTGGGCGCGGTCTCTCGCTATACGCCTGGCGAGTCGAGTGACCTCGGGCGCATGGACGAACACGCTCAAGTCCAGCCTCGCCCGCACGTCGGCATCCTCCAGGACCAAGATCCCCTCGACCAGCACGACCGGCCGCGGTGCGAGCGACCGCCAGTGCTCTTCGGAGCGACGTGCATGCCGAGCGAAGTCGTAGTCCGGCACCCTCGCTGGCTCACCACGCCGCAGCCTGTCGAGATCCGCCACAAGGAGGTGCGTGTCGAGTGCGCGGGGATGATCGAAGTTGTAGCCCACCGGATTCGCGGCGTGCTCGGGCGGCAGGGTTCGGTAGTACCAGTCATGGGCGAGCACCAAGCAGCGCTCTCCCAGTGCACGGGCGACGCCACGCGCCACCGTGCTCTTGCCGGAGGCCGTGCCTCCAGCCAACCCTACGATCTTCATGCCCGGGCGTCCCGCTCACGAAGCATGGAGATCAACCTCTCCAGATCCTCCGCATCCGCGAAGTCGATCACGATGCGGCCATCGCCCTTCTTGCGCGTCTCGATGCGCACGCTCGTCTTGAGCGAGCTCTCGAGGAGCCGAGTGGCGTAGTCCATGGTGCGCTCACGGGCCTTGCGCTCGATGGCCTGCACCGGACCCACCTTCACGAGCCGCTGCACCAGTCGCTCGGTGGCGCGCACCGACAAGCGCTGCGCGATCACCTTTGCGAGCACGCGGCGCAGCTCATCGACATCGGTGAGCGGGAGGAGGGTCCTCGCGTGACCCGCGCTGATTCGACTGTCACGCACGGCCTCGAGCACAAACTCCGGCAGCTTGAGGAGGCGTACCGCATTCGCCACCGTCGCGCGGTTCTTGCCGACGCGCTTGGCGACCTGCTCTTGGGTGTGGCCGTACTCCACCATGAGCCGCTCGAAGCCCCGCGCGGCCTCAATGGGGTCGAGATCCGATCTCTGGAGGTTCTCGACAAGCGCCAGCTCGAGCTGCTCGCTCGCGCCCTCTGCCCCCTTGTAGACGATGACGGGCACCTCGATCAGTCCCGCCAGAGCGGATGCCCGAAGACGCCTCTCACCCGCGATGAGGACGTACCGGCCGTCCTGCTGACGCACGACGAGTGGCGACAGAACGCCATGGGTTCGGATGGACTCGGCGAGAGAGCGGAGCTCCTCTGCGTCGAAGACCTCTCGCGGCTGCTCGGGGTTGGGCTGCACCTCGTCCAGTGGAACCGTGCGCAGGCGGCTACTCTCCGCCGCTGGAAGCACCTCAAGTGCCCCCTCCGGAATCAGGGAAGCAAAACCCCGACCAAGACCCCGACCCACGCGACTCATTCCAGACCTCACCGACAGTAGGATCTGTGGACTCTAGCGGAACAGGATCCTGTCGTCACCCGACGAGGGCAAGCTCGACCGACCGTCGCTGCCGCCCCGCGACCCGGTACGGCCGCTCAGCGATCACTCGGAAGCGCGAATCCGATGGCACCGGCGTGTCGTCCTGAAGGAAGAGAATCACCACTCCGTGCGGCTTGAGGAGCCTCGCAGCGTGCTCGAGCACCTGTGGTGGTGGCGCGAATGCACGGGCTGTCACTCCGTCGTAGGCATGCTCCGGCAGCGTCTCGACTCGGCGGCACAGAACACGAACGCGATCGCGATCACCATCGGGCGCAGCACCGAGCACATGCTCTAGAAAGACGCAGCGCTTTCGGCGGCTGTCGACCAAGTCGACCTCGAGGTGGGGAAACAAGGCCGCCAGAATGACCCCTGGAAATCCAGCACCCGTGCCGAGGTCGACCCAGCGCCCTCGCGGGGAGAGGCCGGCCAGCGCACGCTCCGCGTCTACGTAGTGCTCGCTCACATCACCTGGACCCACGAGGTTCATGGCCTTGCGCCACTGCTCGAGCGCCGCCCTGTGGACCGTCATCAGCTCTGTCATGCGGAGACCCGACCTCGCGCCAGCCAACCAGCCAGCGCATTCACAGCTGCAGGAGTGACAGCGGGCAGGCGTGCGAGCTGGCCCAGCGTCACCGGTCTCGCCTTGGCCGCACGCTCACGCACCTCGCTGGAGAGAAAGTCCAGCGACTCCCAGTCGATGGACTCCGGAAGACGAACCCGCTCGAGTCGCGCCGCCGCCTCGGCCCGGCGCGCGGCCTGGGCCAGGTAGCCGGCATACTTCACGTCGGTCTCCACCTGCTCTGCCACGTCACCCTCGAGGGGAGGGAACTGGAGCAGCTCAACGAGATCCGTCCAGCGCGCCTCGGGCCGCCGCAGCAGCCCCTCGGCCGACACCGGCTTCTTCAAGCCACCCAGGCCCCGCTCCCGCAGCGCATCGACAAGCTCTGCTCGCGGCGAGACCGTGGTCTCCTCCAGGCGCACTCGGGCGCGGGCAATCGCCTCTCGACGCGCCTCGAAGCGCTCCCACGTCTCGTCATCGATCAGGCCGAGCTCCCTCCCACGCGGCATCAGCCGGCGGTCGGCATTGTCCTCGCGGAGCAAGAGGCGGTGCTCAGCTCGCGAAGTGAACATTCGGTAGGGCTCGCCGCCGACTCCACGGCTGACGAGATCGTCGATGAGCACACCGAGGTAGCCCTCGGAGCGTTCCACGTGGAACACACTCCCGGTCGCGGCACTGGCCCCGGCCACGAAGCCCTGGACTGCAGCCTCCTCATAGCCTGACGTTCCGTTCACTTGCCCAGCGAGAAACAGTCCGCGAACCTCACGATGCTGAAGGTCATGACCTAGATCACGGGGATCGGCGAAGTCATACTCCACCGCATACCCGTGCTGCAGGATGGTGGCGTTCTCGAGACCCGGAACCGCGCGGACCATCTCCTCCTGCACGTCGGCTGGGAGGGACGTCGAGAGCCCGTTCACATACACGCGGTCCGTGCTCAGGCCCTCGGGCTCCAAGAACAGCAGGTGCCGCTCCCGGTCAGGAAAGCGGACGATCTTGTCTTCGATCGAGGGACAGTAGCGCGGTCCTCGGCCCACGATGGCGCCGCTGTACATGGCCGAGCGATGCACGTTCTTCTTCACAAGCTCGTGAACCACAGCATTCGTGTAGGCCACGTGGCACTCGATCTGCGGAAGCTTCTCAGTCGGCCTACCAAAGGAGAAGCGCCCCTCGGGCACCGTGTCGTGCTGCACCTCGAGGAGGTCCCAGTCGATGGTCTTGGAATCGAGGCGCGGGACGGTCCCTGTCTTGAGGCGACCCAGTCGAAGCCCTAGCTCGGTGAGAGACCGCGACAGGCGGTGGGCGGCGCCGTCACCAATTCGCCCCCCCTCCTCTGTCGATCGTCCACGATGAAGGACTCCCGACAGGAACGTCCCCGTCGTCAGAACGACCGCTCCCGCCTCGAGGGTCGTGCCATCGCCCAGCGTGACTCCGGAGACGGAGCCACCCCGCGTCAGCACGCCGGCGACCTCCCCCTCGATCAGCTCCAGCGACTCGATGCACTCGAGCGCAGAGCGCATTTTCTGCGGGTAGATGTCGATGTCCACCTGGGCTCTCGACGCCTGAACAGCCAGACCCTTCCTCGTGTTGAGCCGCCTGAACTGAATGGACGACGCATCCGTGACCCGCGCCATCAGTCCACCGAGCGCATCCAGCTCTCGCACGAGGTGGCCCTTGGCGAGTCCTCCGATGGCCGGATTGCACGAGAGCCGACCGACATGGGCCAAGCGCAGCGTGACCATGGCCACTCGACGGCCAAGCCGAGCCGCTGCGGCGGCAGCCTCACAGCCGGCGTGACCCGCCCCTACGACGATGACATCGAAGCGCTCCATGGCCCCGAGCTAACGCAACGGCGTTCCACGTGGAACAGGGTCGGGATGCTGCGCCATGTCGTCGGCCTTGCCTTCCTCCAGAGCGGGGTCGGTGGCCCAGACCTTGCCGATCTCACTGGCGAGCTCGGCGGCGACGACACGCCCGACATGGGAGGGAGGCATTCGCGAGGACAAGAGTGCCTCGAAGGCATCGTGGTAGCGCAGCACGACCTCGCCGTCGGCAGCAACCAGAGCCATGCCGACGTCTACCTCCACGTGGTAGGGCTCATCCGCGTGGTCCACCACCGCAGGCCCCGCCGTGGTCTCCACGATGTCACCCGCAAACCCCTCCGCGGTCAGCGGCCGGGCGTCGAGAGCATCGACCCAGGTGATCAGGACAGCATCGCCACCGACAGTTCGCGCAGCCCGTCCGAGCTGCGCATCGAGGCGACGGCTAGAGCCCTCGAGGGCGGCCTCGACGCGGTCACGTGCCGTGAGAGGCCACGAGGAGTAGCGGAACTGCCCGTCCCAGGTACGCCCTAGGATCCCGTTCACCGCACCCGGCAATGCCAGCCCGATGGCCTCCGGCACATCGACCAACTCTTGGGTACGCAGACGCCTCTGTGCCTCGACCTCGTCGGACAGTCCACGCCCTAGGAAGGAGTCGAGAGCGAGCAGGGGCTCTTCGTGCAGCGCAATGACCGGCAGCACACGAACCTCACCGCTCGTTCGTCGTGCCTCGAAGCGCCACGCCAACACTGGCTCTGGCCTCGGCTTGCACGCGACGAGCATCAGCATCGCCGGAATCGCCCACACACGCGCCATCGGCCTCTCACCCTCGATCGCTCCGTGACACGCCGGGTGAAGAATCGCAACCGAGGTCGGTCGGGGATAGACGGCCATGATGCCCGAAAGGTACCACCGCGAGCTCCCCGTGCCCGAGGCCGCCGACGGCATGCGCCTCGATCAGTTCCTGGCTCGACGCTTCCGTGATCGTTCGCGCAGCTGGTTCGCGAGAGGAATCCGCGAGAAGCTCGTGTGCGACGGGCAGGACCGCCCACTGCGAGCATCCGTGAGAGTCCGGGCTGGTGACATCCTCAAGATCTACCTTCCGGGGATCGCTCCTGACGGACCTCCACCGCCCCACCCGCCTGTACTGCACACCGACCCAAGGGTGGTGGTTGTCGACAAGCCGGCCGGGCTGCTGGCACATCCGACGGGCACGCGCTTCGCCTGGTCCGTGGTCGGACTCGCCCGCGACAAGTGGCCCACGGAGCACGTCGACCTCGCCCATCGCCTGGACCGTGACACCTCTGGCGCCATCCTCCTCACCCGCGATCCCGACGCCAACCGCTTCCTCAAGGCAGCCATCAAGGCCGGTCAGCTGCACAAGGAGTACGAGGCGATCTGCAAGGGCACTATCCCCTGGTCCCGGTGCGACCTGACCGGTCCGATTGGGCCAGCAGACGGCCCAATCCGCATCCAGATGGCGGTGCGGAGCGATGGTCTGCCAGCCCACACCGAGGTCCACGTGCTCGACCGGCGGGACGGCCTGACGCATGTGCGCTGCATCCTACACACCGGGCGTACGCACCAGATTCGCGTCCACCTCGCTCACGCAGGCTTCCCACTCCTCGGTGATCGCATGTACGGCGTGCCACCTGAGGTGTTCCTGCGAACACTCGACCATGGCCCCGACGCCGTGGTGGTGGAGGCAGCGGGAGCGCCGCGGCAGGCGCTCCATGCACGCCGAGTGACCTTCCCCCACCCGGATGGCCACGACGTGAGTATCGAAGCTCCCCTCGCGGCCGACATGAGGCGCTGGTGGGCGGCACCGAGCTGCCTGCCCCACGACACCTCTACTTGACGACGATCTCGACTGTCGCGGCCATCTTCGGGCCGTAGGAGATGTGGTTGCCGTCCGCGAACTGCATGGTGAGCGAGTACGTACCAGGCTCGAGCTCGAGCTCGGCCTCGGTCTGCCCGCCGCCGTAGTGAATGTGGGTCTCGTTCTTCGGGACGGCCTTGCCCGCCTCGATGCCAGCCGGGCCGATCACGATGTGGTGATGGCCCGTGCCGGCCTCGAGCTTGCCTGCGGGCTTCACCTGCATGCCCTCGATTCCGAACTTCACCTTCACCGGTGAGGTGACCTCCGCACCTGTCGCCGGCTCGACGAAGAACACCTTCGCGCCCTCGGGCACCGCCAGCTCGGAGGTCTTGCTCTTGGACTTACCCTTCTTGGACTTGCCCTTCTTGGACTTCGCTTGCTCGGGGGCAGGAGCCTCCTTCTCGGCAGCAGGAGCAGCCTCGGGAGCTGGCTCCTCACTTCCACCACAAGCAATCAGGCCGATGAGGGCCGCGGTCAGCAGAGCACGCATGTCTATTCCTCCAGAGGAGCCGCCTAACCATGTCGGCGCGCTCCGACCGTTCAGGACGACAGCAGCAGTCCCCATCCACCCGCACAGACTGCAAGAAATGCCACCACGAGCACCCCGTCGACCCATGCTGGTGGTCCCGGCCGACGACCCGGCCACAGACCGAGCATCAGCCCCACTGCCAGCCCACCGAGGTGACCGGCGACATCGATGAACGGCAGGAGAAAGGACAGCACCACGTTGCCAGCCAGGAACACCCACAGCACTGGACCGAAGAGCTGCCGATCCTCCTTCAGGGTGTGGCTGCGCTCCATCCAGCCAATCACCGCGATGGCACCGAGCAGCGCGAACGCTCCTCCCGAGGCGCCATCGCTGTACCGAAAGCCTGCAGCCCAGGACGTGAGGCTGCCCCCGAGCCCACCGAGCACGAACCAGGCCAGCAGTCGCCACCCGCCGACTAGCGGCTCGAGCAGTCGCCCGAGCGCGACCAGGCTGACTGCGTTGAGCGTCAGGTGGACGATGTCTGCATGAAGCAGACAGCTCGTTGCTAGCCGCCACCACTCACCATCCTCGAGCAGTCGATCGACCTGACCGCCTACTCCAGCCCGCATGGCACGGGGCCGGTCGAACAGCAGCGCAACCCAGAGCGGACGAGGGCGCACCACCGACCAGCCGACGGCGGACACGACATGCACGGCCGCCAGCACCCCCGCCAGCGCCCAAGAGGCTGGCAGCGGAGACTGCTCGTCGAGGTGAAGCGGCGTCCCCGCGTCACGCAGCGAGCCCGGCGGCGGCAGCTCAGACGGCGACGGCGAACTCACGCAGGACCGCATTCAGCGATGTCTTGCGGTCGGTCTTTTCAGAGCGGCGGCCGATGATCAAGGCGCAGGGCAGGTGATACTCGCCGGCGGGAAAGCGCTTCGGACGAACGCCAGGCACGACCACGCTTCGCGCGGGCACGACCCCACGATGCACCACCTCTTCCGAGCCGGTCACGTCGATGATCGGCGTGGAGGCCGTGAGGACGACACCTGCCCCCAAGACTGCTTCCTCCTCCACACGAACTCCTTCGACAACGATACATCTAGACCCGATGAAGGCCCCGTCTTCGATCACCACCGGTGTGGCTCCTGGCGGCTCGAGCACACCACCGATGCCGACGCCACCCGACAGGTGCACGTGGCGACCGATCTGCGCGCACGAACCGACGGTCGCCCACGTGTCGATCATCGACCCCGAGCCGACCCAAGCACCGATGTTGACGTAGCCCGGCATCACCACGCAGCCCGGCTCGAGGTAGGCGCCATACCGAACGGTACCGGGTGGGACCACTCGGATATTCTGCTCTTTTAAATCAGCCTTAAGCGGGATCTTGTCGTGCCATCGATAGGCACCCCAGCCGTCCTCCACCATTCCCGAGATGCGGAAGTACAGCAACACGGCCCGCTTGAGCCAGGCGTGCACGACCCACTCTCCGTCGATCTTCTCGGCAACTCGAAGCGCTCCCCGATCGAGCGCCGCGAGTGCCGCCTCGACTGCCTCGGTGTCGACCTGACCGCTGTTCCAGCTCGCGTCGATGCGCGCCTCGAGTTCGTCCACGAGACCTCCACGCGGCGCGCTTAACGGGAACCGTTTCGAGGTGCGCCTGTCGAACGGGTACACATCCTGGGGGAGGGAGCCATGCGACGAGCCACACTCTTCGTCACTGCACTGTTCGCAGCATTCGCCGTGGCCTACCTCGTGCTTGAGTCAGGACTCACTCCCGCTGCGGAACCGCTGTCCTCGAATCGGCCATCGACAGAGCGAGCCGTCACCCAAGCCGACGCGAGCAGGCGGGCCGAGCGCCTCCAGCCACGTCAGAAGCAGGCCGCAGCCGCACCCTCGAACGGGTCGACGTTCAGAGAGCTCGACGCAGCACTGGAGTCGTTCCGAGACATCGGGTACGGCGAGCCGCCGACCGATGACCGGGACGAGGAGGACGCCTTTCTCCGGCAGCGACTCGAAGCGAAGGTGAAGGCCCTCGACGAGCTGCTCCTCGCCTACGAGGCCTTCATCGCCGAGGCCGACGACGACTGGGCAGTGAACGGCCGCATTCGAAGAGCGGAAGCCCGGGCGGAGATGACGGACTGGCTCTCCGAGATGCCTACTCCCAGCTACCTCGAGCCCAAGCAGGCGAAGGTCTATGGCACGGCACTCCGACGCAAGGCCAGCAAGCAGGCCGACAAGGCACGGGAAGACCTGCAGGACGCGATCGCTCACATGACGAGCCGGGATCCTCGCCGAGATCATGTGGACGCGATCTTGGCCACTCTCCCAGAGCCTGCCTCACGGTGAGTTCACGGGTTCACCGCGCTATGAGGAGCACCCGCGGAGAGAACCTTGCTGCTGCTCCTGCTCATCGCCTGTCTCGACCCAGACGCCCCCATCGCCGCAGACGACACCGAGAGCTTCGTGTTCGAGGTGCCCAAGGGTTCGACGGCCAGTGGCCTCGCACCCGCTCTGCAGGAGGCGGGCCTGCTTCCCTCGGGCCTGCTCCCGCCCGACCTCCAGTGGAAGCTCTTCCTTCGTCAGCGAGACGCATCGTGCCTCAAGGCCGGCTCATTCGAGGTCAGTCGTCAGCTGTCGCTGAATGAGCTCATCGATGCTCTGTGCGGCGCTCCACTCGCAGACGACGTGGCCTTCACCGTGGTCGAGGGGTGGCGGATTCGCGAGATCGACGCCGCGCTCACTGCTGCGGGCTTGATCCAGGCGGGGGAGTACGCCACGCTCGCTCGCTCGAAGAAGGTGGACGCACCGTTCACCATCGAGAGCCCCACGCTCGAGGGCTACCTGTACCCCGAGACCTACATGGTCTCGCCCGGCCGCTTCACGGCCAAGGCCTTCATCGAGCGCCAGCTCGGAACCTTCCAGGAGCGCTTCCTCGGCAAGCACGAGCAAGGCTTCGGTGAGCGGTCTCTGCACGACGTGGTGGTCATGGGCTCCATGCTGGAGCGGGAGGAGCCCAAGCCCGCCGAGCGGCCACTCGTCGCTGGCATCCTCTGGAAGCGAATCGACAACGGCTGGCAGCTCGGCGTCGATGCCACGAGCCGCTACACGCTCGACGACTGGAACGACCGCAAGGCCTTCCTGAAGAAGCTGCGAGACCCCGGGGACGAGTACAACACTCGCATCCACAAGGGACTGCCGCCAACGGCGATCGGCAACCCCAGCACAGAATCTCTCGAGGCGGCGATCTCCCCCGTACCTTCCGAGTTCTGGTACTACCTGCACGATGCCGAGCAGAACCTGCACCCGGCTCGCAACGCGGACGAGCACGAGGCCAACCGCCGCAAGTACAACGTGTACTGACGAGCGCTGGTCTACATCCAGGGACCGGTCAGCACCAAGGCCACCAGCAGCGCTGCGCCAAGCGCAGCAGCTATCGTGAGTCCCGCGACCAAGAGCAGCCTCGTCGACACGACCGCTTCGTGCACGCGCTGTCCGTCGCCACGCGTAGAGGGCGCATGCGACCTCTCCTCGTCACCCGCAAAGGTGGAGACGGGATCGTCGACGTCTTCCTCGTAGCCGGCAAAGGCCTCCGAGGGAACGCGAAGCACCTCAGTCGGCATGTCGTCGATGTCTTCGTCTTCCTCGAGCTCATGCGCCCGCTGCCAGAGCATCTCGGTGACTGGCGCGTCGTCGTCGTCGAAGCCAAAGCCCTCTGGGAGTGCCTGCGGGGAGAGTGAGATGGCACTCATGCGCAGGAAGACACCGCCGGCATCGACCGCGTCTCCTGCCCGACAGAGATCTTCGAGCACGAGCCGCGCGCTCTGGGGTGTGCAGCGAAGGTGCCGTGCAAGACTCGCCGGAGTCTGAGAACTCAACGCCAGTGCCTCGAGAGCGCGTGCCTGCGCGGAGGGCTCAGTCATCCAACAGCTCCAACAACCCGGCAAGCGTTCCGGAAAAAACTCGCGGTACCATGACGGAGCCTTACCGCCATGTGACTACGCAAAAACAAGGGGGCTCTTGTAACTCTGGAGCACGCTTCATGACAGCCCGCTAGGCCATGTCATGCGCCGAACGGGGCAGCGACGGGAGAGACACCCGAGGCGCTAGGACGCGTTGCGGCTTCCCAGCGCGGCCATCGTGCCCGCATCGAGCACGTCGAATCCGGCACGCTCAAGCACCTGGGCAGCCTGCCGACTGCGTGCGCCGCTGCGGCAGTAGACCACGATCGTTCGCGCGCTCGACCCCAGCTCTCCGAGTCGGTCCTCGAGCTCTTCGAGCGGCACGTTCACTGCGCCGGTGACGTGGCCAGCATGGAACTCGAACACCGAGCGCACGTCGAGGATCAACGCGCCCGCATCGAGTGCCTCCTGTAGAGGATCCGACGCGCGCTCGTCACCCTGCTGGAAGGCGTAGAAGACCGACGCCAGGGTCAGCAGGAAGCCAACGATGAGGATCATCTCCATCGCAACCCTCCCTCAACAGCCTAGCGGGTGTCCCGCCCCTCCGCGAGTCCGACTCGCACCAGACTCGACACATCGCCCGAGCGCTCAGTCCAGCGGCGTGCCGTAGGAGCGCTCAAAGAGGTCCACGATCGCCGTCCGACCCTCGTCGGTGAGGTACCGCGTGCCCGTGCCACAGAAGTGCACGGTCCGAATGATGGGCTCACCCGGCTCCCAGGTCGTCCCGTCCCACTGAAACCAGCCGGACTGCTCCTGGTCGAAGACCCAGAGGTCCTTGTTCCACATGCGCGCGAGCTCGACGGACCAGCCCGTGCCCCCCGTGACGGTGCCATCGTCCTGGATCGCTCCGACGACGAACACCTGCTGGCTGCGGCTCACCATGTGCCAGAGGGTCTGCAGCACACGGCGAATCAGGGCACCCTCCGTGTTGTACGTGCGGTTCAGGCGCTTGCTGACGTAGACCAAGCTCACATCGCCGGCCGACAGCTCCCTCTCGTCGAGCAGCTTGCTTCCCGTGGAGCGCGCCTGCTTGTGACCCGCGAAGGTGAAGTGGACCTCCGAGACACCCCAGCGCTCTGCGGCCAAGCCGAAGGTCTCCTCCGAGCCTCGGGCTCCACCCGAGAACAGGGTGCAGTCCTCCGGACGGCTCGCGCCACTTGCTGGGTCCGTCGGCTGGCGGTCGAGACCGAGCACCAGCATGCTCTTGGGGTCCAGAGACACTGTGAGCTGCTCGGTGCTGCCTCCACCATGGGTGAGGGACAGGTTGACGATGCGACCCTCTGGCTCCAGCGTCAGGCCCAGGGCGCAGTGGCTCGAGGCCGCCTCGGAGAGACCTCCCTCGCTGGAGACCGTGACCCACACCGGACACTCCAGCTCTCCCGCGAGCGCTGCGAGCGCTGCGAGCTGGCCATCGTCGACCGACGCGTCGAGCCCCTCCACGACCAGGAGCTGCGGCTCGAAGTCCGCAGCGCCTCGGAGCATGTCGATGCCCAAGCGCAGCTGAACGACATCGAGGACGGCATAGGAGAGGATCATCCGACCCCGCTCCGCCTGAAGCTGTGAAGCCGCCCAGTCACGGCTGCGCTGACGGCGACCGATGGCGGCGAACACCGAGTCATAGTGCTCGCGGGCACGATCGACAGACTCGCCGATCACCACGTGAAGGACACGGTGACCGGCGAGGAGAGAGCCGAGCGCGAGATGTACGGCCAAGGCACTCTTTCCCGTGCCTGGCCGAGCGATGATGGCTCCGACTTGCCCTGCGGCGAGCCCCCCGTCGAGCGCCTCTGACAGCCGCGCGACCGGACTCCCGGCGTAGACCTCGTCAGCCATCGATCCCTCCCGCTTACTTCTTGCCCTTGTTCCGCTCTTCCTCGTACTTCTCGATCAGGTCCTTCGCGATGCTGTCCGGCGCCTTGCTGTAGCGTGCGAACTCCATCGAGAACTCGGCCTTGCCCTGCGTAGCAGAGCGCAGCGTGGTCGAGTAGCCGAACATCTCGGACAGCGGAACCTCCGCCTCGACGCGGGCGAAGCCGTCTTCCTCGGTCGAGCCGACGATCATGCCGCGACGGCTGCTCAGCGTGCTCACGATGGCGCCGGTGAACTCCGCGGGGCCCTCACACTCGACCCGCATGACGGGCTCGAGGATGACCGGACCAGCCTTCGCGAAGGCCTGGCGCCAGGCACCCATGGCCGCCTGCTGGAAGGCCATGTCGGACGAGTCGACCGCGTGGCTGTTGCCGTCGTTGATGGTGACGCGAACACCCGTGACTGGCTGGCCGATCTGCGGGCCCTTGTCGAGCATCTGCTTGAAGCCCTTGTCACAGGACGGGATGTACTCGCGCGGGATCACACCACCGGTGATCTTGTCCACGAACTCGTACTCGCCATCCTCGAGCGGCTCCATGAAGCCCGCGACCCGGCCGTACTGACCCGAGCCACCCGTCTGCTTCTTGTGCAGGTAGTTGAACTCGGCCCGCTGCGTGATCGCCTCACGGTAGGCAACGCGAGGCGGCGAGGAGTCGACCGGCACCTTGTACTCGCGACGCATGCGCTCGAGGTAGACCTCGAGGTGCAGCTCGCCCATGCCGCTGATGATG